>JAZRBQ010000044.1:0-2625 GCA_045635145.1 Acutalibacteraceae bacterium
CAATTAGAGTGTACAATAAATCATTTTCATCAAGGTATTCATATGATTTTCTCGCAGCATCCATTCTAGCTTCGGCTTTCGTGCTACCGTAACCCGAAAATCCGATATTTTCAGATGAAATAATAATACCAACGTCGCAAATATATTCATCAAAACAACCATTCAAACCCCAACGTGTATTCTTTCTAAACTTATATACCGGAATATGTTGATTTTCTTTTTGACACCATTGTTGTATTAACTCTACATAATTATCCTCATATTCAAAACCATTATCCAAGTAATAATCAGGTTCAAGCATTAAATCCACAACGTTTGTTAACGCTTCAACATTCCAATTAGAATCTATCGCAACAGCACCTACAATAGCTTCAAATAAATCCTCCTGTACGGAATCTTTTTCCATGATATCTTGATTAATATCACTTTTACCCATTATTAAGAAATATTGGAACCCCATAATTCTAATTCTACTTGCTAACATTTCTTTACAAACTAACTTTTTCTTTATATTTGTTAGTTTTCCTTCGTTATATTCGCAAATGAATTCGTCGCAGTCCTCGCGAGCATCATAATCACCATAGTCTTTTGCATATGAGCCATAATACTCCATTAATCGCTTGACGATAACAAAATCCAAAGCCTTATCACCGATAAACTCCAATATTTCGTTATCTTCACCACCATTTTCTTTTGAATAGGATCGTCTAATAAACGCTTGTTGTAATAAATCCGCGTTCTTAAACGTATATCCTATTTGTTCCTGAATAAGTTCTATTGTTTCATACTTCATAAATAAAAAACCTCCTTATAGTTTTTCTACAAGAAGGTATAATTATAGCCCGAAAAAGCCCACGTTTTGCGTGCGCTTGAATCGGGCACAAGTATATAAAATACATTACATAAATCACAAATATTTAAAGAAAACCACTTGCATAGTTCAATTTAAATATACCTATTTTATGTTCGGTAATTTAAACACCAATACCTTCTCATATGTATGCATTATAACATCAACTTAATATTTTGTCAATAATATGGAAGTAGCCATTTTGGACACAAAATAATTCATATCATCTTCCCACAAACATTCCAAAAAATTAAACGGGCGGTTAATAACCGCCCCTACGATGTGTCTTTGTAGTCTTTCGTAGGGACAGGACTCCGGACTGTCCGTAAATTTGATATAACCTAAAGGACCGTCGAGACGCCGGTCCCTACAATATATTTATACAGATTTTGCACATAAAAGCCTCGCCCTATGGGAGAGGTGGCTGAGCAGAGCGAAGACGGAGAGGGAAAAAGCACCGCTTTTGCGGTGCTTTTACTTAAAATAGTGACATTTGATTTGTATCGGGCAAAGAGTCAAGCGCGCCGAGGTCGGCAAGGTTTTGGATAATCGTTTTAGAAACGCCTGCTTCTAGTTGGAAGTCTTCCTTGGATATAAAGTTACCCTTTTGCGCCGCTTCGTAAATCGAATAAGCCGCCTTTTCGCCAACGCCCGAAAGCGCACCGAAAGGTAGGCGCATTTTGCCGTTTTCGGGCAGGTATTTCATAGCGTGGGATTTTTCCAAATCGATTGGTAAAATCTCAATTCCGCGGGATAAAAGCTCGTTAAAAATAAGCATATTTTCATAAACGTCGAGCTCTTTTTGGCTGGCTTCCTTACCCTTGGCTTTAATGTTTTGCAAATACTGCCTTACCGCAGTTTTGCCACCCATAAGTGTTTGCACGTCAACGTCTTCAGGACGGGCGGTAAAGTAAGCACAATAAAATTCAAGCGGATAATAAACCTTGTACCAAGCGAGTCGCAAAGCGCCGATAACGTAAGCCGCCGCGTGTGCCTTGGGGAACATATACTTGATTTTATAACAGCTGCCAATGTACCATTCGGGCACACCAACCGCTCTCATATCCTCTTCCATTTGTCCCCATTCTTCCTTAGAAACCTTGCCCTTTGCAACAAGACCCTTACGCACCGTTTCGGTAATTTTAAAGGCTCTGCCTTCTTCCATACCCTGATGTATTAGGTACACCATAATATTGTCACGAGTACCGATAACTTCTGAAATAGTGCAGGTGCCGTTATCGATAAGGTCTTTTGCGTTGCCGAGATAAACGTCGGTACCGTGGGAAAGACCCGAAATTTGCAAAAGGTCGGAGAAGTTTTTCGGCTTACAGTCAACAAGCATATCGCGTACAAACTTTGTACCAAATTCGGGGATACAGAAAGTACCTGTTTTGGAGTCGATTTCTTCGGCCGTAACGCCCAAAGCTTCGGGCGAAGTGAAAAGGCTATAAACCTTTTCGTCACTCATTGAAACTTGGCTTACGGGGATACCCGAATATTCTTCCAAATACTTATAAGTAGTCGGCACAACGTGACCGAGTTCGTCAAGCTTTAGGATTGTATCGTGGATTGAATGGAAGTCGAAGTGGGTTGTAATAACACCCGATTCCGCCTTGTTTGCAGGATGCTGAATGGGGCAAAAATCGTAAATGGTGTTAGTACGGGGCACTACAATCATACCCGCAGGGTGCTGACCCGTTGTGGTCTTGATTTTGGATTTTTCAACCAGCGAAGCTAGTCTCGAAAGCTCAGCCTGACTTAAGGTAATACCCTTT
>JAZRBQ010000045.1:0-3217 GCA_045635145.1 Acutalibacteraceae bacterium
AGCAGCAGTTGAAGAAAAGACTGAATTTGACGTAGTACTCAAAGAAGTTGGCGCTGAAAAGATTAAGGTTATTAAGGTTGTTCGCGAAATCACCGGTCTTGGCCTTGCTGAAGCTAAGGCAGTTGTTGATGGCGCTCCCAAGACTCTTAAGGAAGCTGCTAGCAAGGAAGAAGCTGAAGAAATCAAGGCTAAGCTTGCTGAAGTTGGCGCTACTGTTGAACTCGCTTAATTATAAGCACAGTTTAAAAATGTTTTTAAAGGCAGAACCTTCGGGTTCTGCTTTTTTAATGCGTAATTCGTAATGCGTAATTCGGAATTGTTTTGTGAATCGATATAGATTAATCGTAGGGGTCATTCACGAATGATCCGTTAAGTTTGGCAAAATTTTGCGGTCGATTCGTGAATCGACCCTACAGATAGCCTGCAAAATATTTTAATCCTTTAAAGTGTTAAAATAACGCTTGACATTATCACTTTAAAGTGCTAAAATGTGTCTATGTTTAAAAATATAACTATTTTAAGGTGAAGAAATGGTAATTACTGATTTATTAGAAAGAAATGCGCGACTCTACGGCTCGGAGGTGGCTTTGGTTGAAGTTAACCCATCTGAAGAACGCGACAGCGCGGTAACTTGGCGAGAAGCGAGTCTTATTGAAAGTAATCACGGCGCACCCTACCGCCGCGAAATGACTTGGGCGGAATTTGACCGCCGTGCAAATCGTTTTGCAAACTTGATTTTAAGCCGTGGTATTAAGCGCGGCACTAAAATTGCAATTCTTTTAATGAATTCGCTTGAATGGTTGCCCATTTATTTTGGTATTTTAAAGGCTGGTTGTATTGCGGTGCCGCTAAACTTCCGTTATTCAGGCGAAGAGATTAAATATTGCCTTGATTTAGCCGATTGTGAAGGTTTAGTTTTTGGTCCTGAATTTACTGAGCGTGTTGATAGCGTTATTGACGATTTGACCGCAATTAAAACAATGCTTTTCGTGGGTAAGGACCTACCCGCTTATGCAGAAAATTGGGAAATTTTAAGCGGTTACTGTTCTTCTTCTGCACCGCCTATTGCCCTTTGCGAAGACGATTTTGCGGCTATCTATTTCTCGTCGGGTACAACAGGCTTCCCTAAAGCGATTTTACACCGCCACAGAGCGCTTATTGCATCCTGCAAAACCGAACAAAATCACCACGGACAAACAAGGGATGACGTATTTCTTTGTATTCCGCCCCTTTACCACACAGGCGCTAAAATGCACTGGTTTGGTAGCCTTTTGGCAGGTAGCAAAGCGGTGCTTTTGCGCGGTGTTAAACCCGAATGGATTTTACGCACCGTTACCGAAGAAAAATGCACAATCGTTTGGCTTTTGGTGCCGTGGGCACAGGATTTACTCGACGCGGTAGATTCGGGCAAGATAAAACTTGACGATTACCTTTTAAGCCAATGGAGATTAATGCACATTGGCGCGCAACCCGTACCCCCAAGCCTTATTAAAAGATGGCTTAAATATTTCCCGAATCATCAGTACGACACCAACTACGGCCTTAGCGAGTCAATAGGCCCCGGTTGTGTGCATTTGGGTGTTGAAAACGTACATAAAGTAGGTGCTATTGGTAAAGCAGGTTACCTTTGGGAAATTAAAATCGTTGACGAAAAGGGTAACACCGTAAATAAGGGCGAAATTGGCGAATTAGCCGTTAAAGGCCCCGGCGTTATGGAATGTTACTACAAAAATCCCGAAGCCACTAACGAAATTTTAAAGGATGGTTGGCTTTATACGGGCGATATGGCAAAGGAAGACGAAGATGGATTTATCTTCCTTGTTGACCGTAAAAAAGACGTTGTAATTTCGGGCGGTGAGAATATTTACCCCGTTCAGATTGAAAATCTTATCCGTAAATATGATGCGGTTAAGGACGTTGCGGTTATCGGTCTTCCCGATGCGCGTTTAGGTGAAATCGCCACCGCAATTATCGAAGTCAAGGAAGATATGACCTGTACCGAGGAAGAAATTAACGAATTTTGTAAGGAACTTCCACGCTATACTCGTCCACGCAAAATTATATTTGATAAAATTCCCCGCAATCCAACGGGCAAAATTGAAAAACCTGCCCTTCGCAAAAAATATTGTCCTGACGGACTTGTGGAGGCGCAAATCAACAGTTAAGGAGGTTTAAAATATGAACACAAAGGTGAAAAATTCGTACCGATGGTTAGTGCTTTGCTTTTCGGTGTTGGCAATGCTTTTTGCCGGAATTATTTACGCTTGGTCTATTTTAAAAGTTCCTTTTAGTACCGATTTTGGTTGGACGGTTTCGCAGTTGTCTTTAAACTTTACCCTTACCATGTGTACCTTCTGTTTGGGCGGACTTTTAGGCAGTATTTTAGCGCGAAAAATTGGTGTTAAAATTGCTACCGTCATTTCGGCTGTGCTTTCGGGTGGCGGTATGGCGCTTACAGGCTTTTTAAACGGCAACAGTATTGTAATGCTTTACTTAACCTATGCTCTTATGGCGGGACTCGGTATCGGTATTGCTTATAACGTTATAATCTCTACCGTCAGCGCTTGGTTCCCCGACAAAAAAGGTCTTTGCACAGGCGCGCTTATGATGGGTTTCGGCGCAAGTTCGCTTATTTTAGGTAATCTTGCTAATTCACTCTTTGCAACAAACCTTAGCCGTAAAGGTACATACGTTATTTTAGGTGTGGCGCTTTTCGTGGTTTTGGGTCTTGTAAGCTTGTTTTTAAAACAACCCGATGCCGATACAGTTTTACCGCAACCTAAATCTAAAGGTAATAACAGCGCAGAAGATTTTGAAAGCGCCGATTTTAGCACTAAAGAAATGTTAAAACGTTTTTCTTTTTGGCGCGCATTCGCCCTTTTAGCATTTGCTACAGCTGTGGGTAATTCGGTTATAAGCTTTGCACGTGATTTAGCCCTTTCGGTAGGTAGTAGCGTGGCTTTGGCTACAAGCCTTGTGGGCGTGTTGGCGGTTTGTAACGGACTTGGTAGAATTATAATCGGCGCAATGTTCGACGCCTTGGGCAGAAAAAAGACCATGCTTATTGCTACGGTTTTAACTATTGTGGCGGCTGCTACAACACTTTTGGCTGTTGTTACAGGCTCGATAATCGTTTGCATTATAGGTCTTTGTTTAACAGGGCTTTCTTACGGTAGTTGTCCTACAATGGTAAGCGCGTTTGTTTCGGCGTTTTATG
>JAZRBQ010000046.1:0-5176 GCA_045635145.1 Acutalibacteraceae bacterium
ACATGGCTACGATCCGACTTTTTTTGTTCAATAAGTTCACTAGCCGTACCTTTAAATTTTGAAACTATATCATAAAATTTATCCGTACCCCTAACGGCTTTTTCCGCTATTTTTTCAGGGTATATGTGACAATGCGCGTCAATAACTTCAAATCCATTAACCATAATTTACCACGTAATAACTAGATTATAACAATTTTGCTTTAAAATTAAACTAATTTTTACTTTTTAAGCCCTAATTTTTCAGCAGATTCTTCTCTCATTTTATACTTAAGTATTTTACCTGCAGCGTTCATAGGGAATTCTTTTACAAACATAAAATACCTTGGAACTTTATGCCTTGCAATAGATGCGTTGCCGTACTCTTTCATTTCTTCTTCGCTAGAAGTTTCGCCTTGGTGAAGTATAATCCAAGCGCAACACTCTTCGCCGTACCTTTCATCAGGAACGCCAACCACTTGAATATCTTTAACTTTAGGGTTAGTTAAGTAAAACTCTTCAATTTCACGAGGGTAAAGGTTTTCACCGCCACGAATAATCATATCTTTAAGCCTACCAGTTACTTTATAGTAACCGTCAGCCGTTCTCATACAAATATCGCCGGAGTGAAGCCACCCGTCTTTATCAATCGCTTGAGCGGTTGCCTCAGCCATTTTGTAGTAGCCTTTCATAATGTTAAAGCCACGCGCAACGAATTCACCACTCTCGCCATCAGGAAGTTCATCTCCCGTTTCAGGGTCAATGATTTTACACTCAACGCCAGGGAAAGCGCTACCAACCGTTTCAACACGGTGGTCTAAATCTTCGTTTACTTCGCCCATAGTACAGCCTGGTGACGCCTCCGTTTGTCCGTAAACGGAAATAATTTCACGCATGTTCATTTCAACTGATGCACGGCGCATTAAGTCGGCAGGGCAGTTTGCGCCCGCCATAATACCCGTTCTCATATAAGAGAAATCAGTTTTAGCAAAATCAGGGTGAGAGAACATTGCTATAAACATTGTTGGCACGCCGTTAAAGCAAGTAATTTTTTCGTCGTTAACGCAAGCGAGTGATGATTTTGGCGAGAAATAAGGGATTGGGCAAAGCGTACCGCCGTGCGTCATCATAGAAGTCATTGAAAGAACCATGCCAAAGCAGTGGAACATAGGCACTTGAATCATCATTCTATCTGCCGTTGATAAATCCATTCTATCGCCGATAGTTTTACCATTGTTAACTATGTTGCGGTGTGTAAGCATAACGCCTTTAGGGAAACCAGTAGTACCAGAAGTGTATTGCATATTGCAAACGTCGTCCTTATCAACCTGAGAAGCCATTCTATAAACTTCGGAAAGTGAAACCTGACTTGATAAATCAATAGCGTCATTCCAAGTAAGGCAACCCTTTTGCTTAAAACCTACTGTAATGGCGTTACGAAGGAATGGTAATCTTTTACTGTGCAAGGGTTTACCTGGTTTAGTATTTTCAAGCTCGGGACAAAGTTCAGCAATAATTTCGCCGTAGTGACAATCCTTTGCACCTTCGGTCATAATAATTGTGTGTGTATCTGACTGGCGTAAGAGATACTCAATTTCGTGGATTTTGTAAGCGGTGTTTACAGTTACAAGCACGGCACCCAATTTTACGGTTGCCCAAAATGCAATATACCATTGCGGAACGTTAGTAGCCCATACAGCCACGTGTGTGCCCGCCTTAACACCAAGCGCAATCAAAGAACGCGCAAAGGTGTCAACGTCATCACGGAATTCGCTATATGTTCTTGTATAATCAAGTGTTGTGTATTTAAAAGCATATTGGTCGGGAAATTCTTCTACCATACGGTCAAGCACTTGCGAAAAAGTGCAGTCGATAAGACGGTCTTTTTCCCAAACGTATCTACCTGTGTGGGCGCGGTTGTAATAGAGCGAATCGTTTTTAGAAGTATCGCCCCATTGACGCATAAAGTTAACAAAATGCGAGAAGATAATCTCCATATCGTCAAGCTCTTCGCACCAGTCGGGTGTCCATTCAAGCGATATAAAGCCGTCAAAATTAACCGAACGAAGTGCCGAAATCATTTCGCCGGTAGGCATTTCGCCTTCGCCTATAAGGCAAAATTCAAAACCGTTGTCAGTTTTTGTGGCATCCTTAATATGAACGTGTTTAACGTAAGCGCCCAAATTTTTAATTGTGGTTTCGGGTTCTTCTTCTGCTACAAAATATGTAGCATACATATCCCAAAGCGCCGCAAAATTATCGTGTGCAAAACTATCAAGCAATTCGCAAAGCTTTTTAGTGTTTGCAAATATGCCCGAAGTTTCAGCCAAAATTACAATGCCATTTTGTTCTGCCATCGGCAAAATCTTGGCAATTATTGCCTTAACGTAATCGTAATTTTCTTCGCCGAATGCCTTTACCCTAACGTAAGGGATATGCAAATTAGAAGCAATTTCGATACATTTTTCAATTTCGGCAATAGTTTCGGTCTCGTTATTTTTGTCGGCCAAGTTGCAAATAGTATCAATACAAGGGATTGAGAGCTTTTTTTCATACAACTTTCTAACCGTCTTAGCTGCTGCATAATCATGAAAAGCGCCGTCCTTATCGGTAAAAAGGCGATTATGTATGTTGTGAAGCTCTATACCTTGAAATTTAAGTTCTTTTGCAATATCGCAAAAGTCATCAAAAGAGCTGTTATGCCAACCCTTTGTTGAAAAAGATAATTTCATACTTTACGCCTCCTCATAAACAATTTTATTAACAGCATTCACGTAAGCCTTAATGCTAGCGCCGATAATATCGGTAGAAATGCCCTTACCCGAATAAAGCTTACCGTTCTTACGAAGCTTTACAAGCGCGCTACCCATAGCACCCTTACCTTCGGTAATTGATTGAATTTGGAAATCATCCAATTCATAATGGCATCCGATAATTTGCTCAACCGCGTGGAATGCCGCATCAATAGGACCGTCACCTGTGCTAATACCCTGCAAAGCAGTCCCTTCTTTTTCAAGGGTGATTTGTGCCGATGAAGTAATAATATTACCGCTGTTCACAACATAATTAACCAGCTTATATGTCGGCTCAACCTGTAAAGCAACACTTGCTACGATTGCATCAAGTTCGGTTAAGGTAATGCGCTTTTTAGCAGCGGCACGCAAAAATTCATCATAAACCTTTGTGCTGTCAGTTTCGGATAAATCATATCCCAATTTTAAAACCGCTGTCATAACGGTTTCTCTATCATCATTAGCGTCCAATTCCATATCATCTTCGGCATTGGTCACCACGTTGTTAACCGATTTTTCGTTCTTAGTATTATTAGAAATCCAATTAATTTGGTTTATAATACGGTTAAGCTCGGTAAATTTAAGTGTTGATTCAAATCCGCAACCGCTACCGCAGTTTTTAAGGATTGAAGCAAAGGTAGAAAGTGAAACAATGCTTCCGTCAACGGCTGTTTTAACGGTATTTGCGCCCTTCGACAATGCTATAACCGCATCAGCGGCGGCAAGACCGTTTTTGTTTTCACACATAACGCCAAACTCGGCGTCATCCACCTTAAATTGTGCCACAAATTCGCCAAATTTATCAGGCATCATTTCGGCGGTCGAATCACAAAGTGTTACAAGATTAGCTCCTGCATTTACAGCCGCTTCAATAGCCATTTTCAAGAAATCTTCTTCAGCTCTTGTAGCATCAATGGCACAAAATTCAACGTCGTTGCACTTTTCTTTAGCGTAAGCCACCGTTTCTTTAATTGTTTCAAGCATTTTAGCTGCTTTTTGATGGAAGGTATATTCCATACCAACGGTAGAAACAGGCAATTCTACCCTTATACGTGAATGCACCGCTGTATTAAGTGCTGCTATAGCCTTATCAACGTCAGCCTTGCTTTGCACCTCGATAGAAATAACCGCATTCTTAACAAACGAAGCGATTGTTCTTATAAGCAAAGTATCTGCCTTGTCATTCTCTATTTTAGGTAATTCAATTGCATTAACACATAGCTTTTCAAGTTGTCTTGCAATTTCGATTTTTTCCTTAAAACCGAATACTGTACTGCCTTGGCATAATGTTCTGTCTGCAACCTTAATTTTCATAAAAATACCTCTTTCTAACATTAAAAAATCCCTGAGAATGCAAAACACTCTCAGGGACGAAATTTTATTCGCGGTACCACCCTGTTTACCGTAAAATACGGTCACTCATAAAGCTCTAACAAGCCTTTTGCCATGGTAACGGGGCAATCCGTAGCGGCTTACTGAAAATTCAGCCACTCTGCTCAGGAATGAGACTTAACTTAAAAAGGTGTACTGCCTCGCACCTACCGACAGCTCTCTTAAACACTGAAATTAAGCAATAATTCCTTCAACGCATTTAACACATTTTTTAGAATTATACCACCTTATAAAGCCCTTGTCAAGCATTATTTAATATCTTTCTTAGCATCATTCAAGGTGTCAATACAGTCCTTACAAACGGTATATCCGTTAATAGTAACACTAGGAGCAAGTTTGTTGCAAAAAATACAGGTAGGCTGATATTTTTTCAAAACAATCTTATCGCCTTCTAGCGAAATTTCAAACCTATCAACATCATTTTCTATCTTTAAACTGCTACGGTATTCCTTGGGTATAACAACTCGTCCCATTTTATCTACGGGTCGCACAATTCCTTTTTCCATAATGCTGCTCCTTAATCGAATTTATAAATCGATTATATAATATTTGACATTATTTGTCAATACTTCACCATTCAATAGGGGTTAAGCCATTATCTTGTAAAAATTCGTTAGCAAGTGAAAAATGACGGCAACCAAAAAATCCGCGATGTGCCGACAAAGGACTTGGATGCACCGTTATAAGCTTTTTGTGAATGGGATTTGCCACAGCTTCGCCCGCCTTTTCGGCATGGGCGCCCCAAAGCAAAAATACAACAGGGGTTTGCTTTTTGTTAATTTCTTCAATAACACGTTTTGTGAAAATTTCCCATCCCTTGCCTTTGTGGCTGTTTGGGTTCCCGTCACGCACGGTAAGGACGGTGTTAAGCATCAAAACACCCTGTTTTGCCCAACTGTCAAGCTGACCGTTTTGAATGAGTTCTCTTCCAACGTCGCTTTCAAGCTCTTTAAAAATATTGCGAAGCGACGGCGGTAATTTAACACCCTTTCGCACCGAAAAGCAAAGCCCATG
>JAZRBQ010000047.1:0-6716 GCA_045635145.1 Acutalibacteraceae bacterium
TGCCCGAAAACGACGAAGACTTTGTTCTTTTAAAATCGGACGGAATACCCACCTACCACTTTGCACACGCTATTGACGACCATTTAATGCACACCACCCACGTTATGCGAGGTGACGAATGGATTTCGTCAGTACCGAAGCACATTCAGTTGTTTAAACTTTTAGGATTTAAGGTTCCTAAATTCGCCCATATCTCCCCCATTATGAAGCTTGACAACGGCGCAAAGCGTAAGATTTCCAAGCGTAAAGACCCCGAAGCCGCTGTTCGTTTCTTCGCAGAAGAAGGTTATATGAGCGAAGCGGTTATTGAATATTTAATGACTATTGCAGCAAGCGACTTTGAAGACTGGCGCCGCGCCAACCCCGATAAATCTTACAAAGACTTTAAGTTTAACCTAAAGAAAATGAGTGTTTCGGGCGCATTGTTTGACGGTGTAAAACTTTTAGACGTTAGCAAAAACTTGGTTTCACGCCTTTCGAGTGTGCAAGTTTATGATTTTGTTACCGCTTGGGCAAAGGAATTTGACAGCGAATTCTACTCCGTTTTAACCAAAAATCCCGAATATACAAAGGCCGTATTCGCAATCGACAGGGACGTACCCAAACCCCGTAAGGACATTGCTAAATGGAACGAAGTTCGCGACTACTTCTCCTATATGTTCGAAGAATACTACACTCCGAGTTTTGAATTGCCTGAAAACATCGCTTCGGCCGATGCGATTGCATTCCTTAACGAATATAAAGCGGTTTACTCGGCTGATGACGACAAGCAAACTTGGTTTAACAAAATCAAGGAAGTAGCACCAAAGCTCGGCTTTGCGAGTGAAACTAAGGAATACAAGGCTAACCCCGATGCATACAAGGGTCATGCAGGTGACCTTAGCACCGTGCTTAGAATTGCTATTACAGGCAGAAGAAACACACCCGACCTTTGCAGCATAATGCAGGTTTTGGGTTATGATGAATGTATCAAACGTATTGATAATGCAAAAGAAGGTTAATTTATGGAAGAAATTATTAGAAATGAAGAAGTTAAGGCTTCTAACTTTATTCACGATTTTATTGATGAAGATTTAGCCGAAGGCGTTTACGAAAAGGTGCAAACCCGTTTCCCGCCCGAACCTAACGGTTATCTTCACATTGGTCACGCTAAGGCTATTTGCATCGACTTTGCTACCGCTGAAAAATACGGCGGTAAGTGCAATTTGCGCCTTGACGACACCAACCCCACCAAAGAAGACGTTGAATACGTTGATGCTATTAAGGAAGATATCAAATGGCTCGGCTTTAATTGGGACAACGTTTATTTTGCTTCCGACTATTTTGATTTCATTTATGAATGTGCATTAAAGCTTATTGATAAGGGTCTTGCATACATTGACGAATCCACACCAGACCAAATCCGTGAAATGCGCGGCACCTTGACCGAAGCGGGTGTAAACAGCCCCTACCGTGACCGCCCGATTGAAGAAACCAAGGATTTATTCGCAAGAATGACCGCAGGTGAATTCCCGAACGGCGCTATGGTACTTCGCGCTAAGATTGATATGGCTTCTTCAAACCTTAATATGCGCGACCCCATCATCTACCGCATTATGAAGGCTACCCACCACCGCACAGGCGACAAGTGGTGCGTATATCCGATGTATGACTTTGCACACCCCTTAAGTGACGCTAAGGAAGGTGTTACACACTCACTTTGCTCATTAGAATTTGAAAATCACAGACCGCTTTACAACTGGTTCTTACAAGTTTTGGAAATTCCCACTCCTCCCCGCCAAATTGAATTCGCCCGTATGAACGTGAACTACACCTTAACAAGTAAGCGTAAGTGCTTAAAGCTTGTTAACGACGGTTTAGTTAGCGGTTGGGACGACCCCCGTATGGCTACAATCTGCGGTATGAGAAGACGTGGCTACCCAGCAGAAGCAGTGCGTGATTTTGTTGACAAAATCGGTGTATCCAAGGCTTACAGCGTTATTGACTACGCTTTGCTTGAATCCTGCGTTCGTGATTATCTTAACACAAACGCCGACAGAGCAATGGCGGTTCTTCGTCCTTTAAAGGTTGTTATCGACAACTACCCCGAAGGAAAGGTTGAAGATATCGAAGTTGATATTAACCCCAACAAACCTGAACTTGGCAAAACCAAGGTTACCTTCTCGCGTGAAATTTACATTGAACAAGACGACTTTATGTTAGACCCACCGGGTAAATACTTCCGTTTGTGCCCCGCAAAAGAAGTTCGTTTAAAGAGCGCTTACTACATTAAATACGCTTCACACGAAACTGATGAAAACGGCAACATTACAGTTGTTCACGCGATATACGACCCTGAATCTTTCGGTGGCGAAACACCCGATGGCAGAAAGGTTAAAGGCACTTTACATTGGGTTGATGCAAACAACTGCATTGATACCGAAGTTCGCCTTTACGAACGTCTTTTTAACGTACCAAACCCCAGCGATGAAGAAGGTGTTTCTTCCTTTGCTGACAACCTTAATCCCGAATCTTTAACCGTTCTTGAAAACTGCAAGATTGACAAGTCGTTAGCAGAAGTTAAGGCTGGCTACACCTTCCAATTTATGCGCCAAGGCTACTTCTGTGTAGATAAGGATTCTACTTCAGACAAGTTGGTTTTCAACCGCACAGTAGCCCTTAAAGATTCTTTCCAAAAGAAGGGTTAATAATGACTGTTCAAAATATATTTGAATTTTTAAACCAAAAATTTCCCGCCGATACTGCCTGCGGATTTGATAACGTTGGCACATTGGTAGGCAATCGCAACCAGACCGTCACAAAGGCTATGGTAGCCCTTGATTGCACAATGCCCGTTATAGAAAATGCGCTAAAAAACGGTTGCGAGCTTATTATAACCCACCACCCCATTATCTTTAATGGTTTAAAATCGGTGCTAGATGATACCTTGGTTTTTGAAATTATCAAAAACGGTTTAACAGTTATTTCTATGCACACCAACCTAGACCAAGGCGACGGCGGTGTAAATGATACTTTATGCGACGTAATTGGTCTTAAAAATATTGAAACGGTTGAAGCACCCGATAAATTTTTAATCAAAAAAGGTGAGATTTCTCCCCTTTCGGCTGACGATTTCGCCCTACACCTTAAAACAGTTTTAGATTATCCTGTTAAATACGTTGGTGAAAACCAAATTAAAAAGGTGCTTGTATGCAGTGGTTCGGGTGCGCAATACCACACACTTTTAAAAGCGCATGGCTGTGATGCATTGGTTACCGCCGATGTTCGCCACAACAATTTTATTGATGCCGCACAAAACGGCGTAGCGCTTTATGACTGCGGTCACTTTAACACCGAAGTTGTGGTAATTAAACCTTTGTGTGAACTGCTTTCGAAACAATTTGATAATATTCAGTTTATTGCAAACTGTAATTCACAAATAAAAACCGCTTAATTGCGGTTTTTATTTTTTTGTGGGTATAATACTTTTGGTGATTAAATGATAACAACAATAATACGCACAATCATTCTTTACGTATTCGTTACCTTTGCGATAAGGGTTATGGGCAAACGACAAATCGGCGATATGCAACCTAATGAACTGGTTATAACCCTTTTAATATCCGAAATTGTAGCTATTCCTCTACAAGACATTACACAGCCTATATTAAGCGGTGTTGTTGCAATATTTATGCTAATAGTTTTAGAAATTGTAATGTCTGTGTTATCAATGAAAAGCATAACTGTACGAAAATTTATGAGCGGTAATTCGGTTGTGATAATAAACAACGGTGTAGTTGACCAAAAAGCAATGAAAGACGTGCGAATGACCATTTTAGACCTTATTGAGCAATTACGCGGTCAAAACGTATTTGATATTTCTACAGTTGCCTTTGCCGTGCTTGAAGTAAACGGAGAACTCAGTGTTCTTCTTAAAAGCGGCGACCAACCCCTAACCGCCAAGGATATGGGAATAAAAAAAGATAAGGCGGCTCTACCATTGCCTGTAATTTCCGACGGCAAAATACTCGACGATTCTCTAAAAGCCCTTGGAATTACCACCCAGACACTAGAAAAAAAGCTTAAAGCAAATCAAACCGAAGTAAGCCGTGTGTTTTTAATGACACTCGACCGTTATGACAATATTAGAATCGTAAAGAAGGCAGATAAATGAAAAGGCTTATAATCGCAGGAGTATTATTTATATTGGTAATTACCGTGTATATTTCAAGCGTAATCTATATAACAAACAGTTGTGACAAGGCTTACGAATTGCTTGATAAATCAATAAGTGTTTATAACAAAAACGATACCGCCAAAAGCGAAGCTAAGGCACTTAGAGATTATTGGGACAAAAAAGAAAAACTGCTTTCGGTTTTTGTAAATCACGACCGCATTGACGATATTGAAAAAGCGATTTCTCTTCTAAACGTATATGCTAAAAAAGAAAAAGACCCACTTTTTTATGAGCACGCCGATAACGTGAAAATTCTTTTACACCAAATTATTGAAGACACAAAGATTACTATGCACAGCATATTCTAAATCCATCCACCCCTTTTGCATAATTATGCAAACCGTGTTGACTTTTATAGGTATCTATGTTATAATGCTTGCATATTAAACTTTAAGGAGATAATTTTATGAAAAAATTATTAGCAATTGTTTTAAGTCTTGCAATGCTTCTTTGCTTTGTAGGCTGCGGCGAAGAAAATTCAACCAAAGTTAAGGTTATCGACCTTCCCTTAAGCGCTGAAGAATATGCTTTCGCTGTTGCACAAGATAATACCGAATTTCTCGGCAAAGTAAACGCTTTCCTCAAGAAAATTAAAGACGATGGTACTTTCGATAAGATTTGTAACAACTATTTTGGTGACGGCACACCTCTTTCTATCGACTCTGCCACACTTGACGAAACTAAGGAACAACTCGTTGTTGCTACAAGCACAGGTTTTGAACCCTTCGAAATGGTAGATGCTAACGGTAAATATTCAGGTGTTGACCTTGAAATTGCTTACTACCTTGCAAAAGAATTAAATCTTGAACTTGTAATTCAGGATATGGACTTTGAAGCTGTTGTTAACTCTGTTCAATCAGGCAAGAGCGACATTGCGATGGCTGGTCTTACCGTTACCGAAAAGCGTCAAAAGGTTGTTACCTTCTCTGATACATATTACAATGCATCACAAGTAATTATCACAATGGAAAATGACACAACCTTTGATAACTGCAAAACAGGTGAAGATGTTGCAGCTATTCTCAGCAAGCTTGATGCTTCTAACAAAATCGGTTGTCAGACAGGCACCACCGGTGAATTCTACATAAAAGGCGATGAGGATTTAGGCTTTAATGGTCTTAACGCTGAAGCTTCTTCTTATAAATATGTTGCTTTAGCAATTACTGCTATGCAACAAGGTCAGGTTAAATACGTTATTGCTGATAATGGCCCTGCAAAAGCAATTACCGCTAAATTGAACGGCTAATCAAATTTTTATATTTTAAAAATAACCTCTGCGTCAAGCGCAGAGGTTATTTGAAGTTATCAACAGAAAGGTTTAAGAAAAATCATGAATTTTGCTGCAAAATTTGATGTGTTTTGGGAATTGTTTATTCAAGAGGGCGGTTGGAAACGCGTTTTAAGTGTTGGTTTAGTAAATACCCTTTTAATTGCCGTACTCGGTCTTTTAATCGGTATAGTTTTAGGTACGCTTATCGCCGCAGTAAAGGTTATGCCAAAATATAAACTCTTGCCTAAAATACTTGATAAAATTTGTACTGTTTACGTTGGCTTTTTCCGCGGAACACCTATTGTAGTACAATTGCTTATCGGTTACTATGTTATATGGCCGCTTATGGGAATAACCGTTTCTCCCCTGAATACAAGCATTATTATCTTCGGTCTTAATAGCGCGGCATACGTTTCTGAAATTATGCGTGGCGGTATTCTTTCGGTTGACCCCGGTCAAATGGAGGCAGGGCGAGCCTTGGGTCTTAGCTTTTTCACAACAATGATTAAAATTGTTATCCCCCAGGCTATAAAAAACATATTGCCCACACTCGGAAACGAATTTATCGCACTTATTAAAGATACTTCGGTTGTAAGCTTTGTTGCCGCAACCGACCTTTATAAAACCTTTACCGAAATCGGTAACGTACGTTATGAATACTTTATGCCCTATCTTGCTATGGCGATTATGTATATGATACTTGTATTCATCATTTCTTGCGGAGTTAAGGCAATGGAAAGGAGTTTGAGAAAAAGTGATAAAAATTAAAAACCTTTGCAAAAGTTTTGGTAAAAATCTTGTTCTTAACGATATTACAGAAACTATAAATCAAGGCGATAAGGTTGTTATTATAGGACCTTCGGGTAGCGGCAAAAGCACCTTTTTGCGCTGCTTAAACTGTATGGAAGACCCAACCTCAGGCTCTATTTTCTTTGATGGCGAAGACCTTGCCGATTTAAAGGTTGATATCAATAAGCACCGTCAAAATATCGGTATGGTTTTTCAACAGTTCAATCTTTTCAACAATAAAACAGTTATAGAAAATATCACACTCGCGCCTGTTCATCTTAAAAAGATGACCCCCGCCGAAGCCGATAAACGAGCTATTGAGCTTTTAAAAATGGTCGGTTTAGAAGATAAGGCAAATGTTTACCCCTCTACCCTTTCGGGCGGTCAAAAACAGCGCGTAGCTATTGTCAGAGCCTTGGCTATGAATCCCAAGGTAATGCT
>JAZRBQ010000048.1:0-5313 GCA_045635145.1 Acutalibacteraceae bacterium
AAGCAAAGCCCATGTGCCTGATTTTCGCCGTGATAAGGGTCTTGCCCGATAATAACCACCTTTGTATCTTCAAATGAAGTGAGTTTCAGCGCGTTAAAAACATCTTCTCTGTCGGGGTGTATAATTTGTGTGCTGTATTCCTTATCCAAAAATTCGGATAACTCCTTAAAATAAGGCTTTTGCCATTCATCTGCTAGTACTTCGTCCCAATCGTTACCAATAATCATTTTTTCACCATTCTTGACCAAATAATTATAGCAATTTGCAACGGAATACCTATAAGCAAAATTTTCCAGATATTAAAGCTGATAAACTGCACGGCAAGGCAAACCAAAATACCCCAAACAAGCAGGGTTAAAAGCCAAAACAAAATCTTGCAATTATTCCAAATGCAATCAAAAACAATACCCACAATGGTCGAAACCGGCACCGCCCAAGCAAAGCACATCCAAACACTCATATGAGCGAAAATATCAAACGCCACAAACAAAATAAGTGCCACAAGCCATACCGCCAAAATGCTCAAAAGGGTTATGTGCAAATATCTTTTTCGAAGGTCAGCCTTGTCAACTTCGCGCACCTTAACCTTTTCTTCGCCGACAATACTATCAAGACTAACCTTATAAAGACGGCTTAATTTATAAAAGACGTCAATTGGTGGTAAAGATTCGCCCTTTTCCCATTTAGAAACCGCCTTATCGGAATAATTCAATCTTTCGCCCAACTGCGCTTGGGTAAATTTATTCTTTTTTCTTAAAATTTGCAAATTTTTGCCAATAATTGAATTTAATTTTTCCATAAATCCTACCTATATTTTTAATAAACTGCTCAAAACCGCCAATATTATTATTGGGAGTGATTTTTTGGGTTTAATACAATGCGCCGAAGACTGTAAATATCAGCTTGACGGCTACTGCAATCTTGAAATTTGCGGCAGCGTCAATTCACCGTACCATATTTGTCCTTACTATCTTCCCCGCTTAACGAATGTGGGAAAGAGCCTGACTGAGTGTAGAAACCCCAATAAGTTCGATACTGGCGGGACAGTTAGCGATTTGTTTTAGTGAAGCTTTGGGCAAAATGCACCTTGTAAAGCCCAATCGCGCCGCCTCGTTAATTCGTGCTTCAACGCGCGGCACCGTGCGAATTTCACCCGAAAGACCAATTTCGCCAAATGCAATGGTATTAGGGTCTAGCGGTATATCACGAAGACCCGAAACAAGCGACATTGCCACCGCCAAATCAGCCGCAGGCTCATCTAAACGCATACCGCCAACAATATTAACGTAAGTATCCAAATTCGAAAAATAAATACCTATTCGCTTTTCCAAAACGGCAAGTAATAAATTTAAACGGTTATAATCATAACCCGTAGCGGTTCTTCGCGGATTGCCAAATCCCGTGGCGGTAACAAGCCCCTGCACTTCAGCCAAAATAGGTCTTGTGCCCTCAATTACACAGGTTATACAATCGCCCGAAACATCCAAAAGTCTACCCGATAGTAGCATAGCCGACGGGTTTTCAACCTCGCGCAGTCCGTTTTCCACCATTTCAAACACGCCAATTTCATTAGTCGAGCCAAATCGGTTTTTAATAGCGCGCAAAATCCTGTAAGACTGGTTGCGCTCGCCTTCAAAGTAAAGCACGGTATCAACAATATGCTCCATAACCTTGGGTCCTGCAATATCGCCGCCCTTGTTAACGTGACCAACAATAAAAATCGGCACGTCCAGACCCTTGCAGGTGCGGAGTAACAGGTTTGTGCATTCCCTAACCTGAACAATGCTACCCGCCGAAGAAGTAAGTTCGGCTATTTGCATTGTTTGGATTGAATCAATCATCACAAGGTCAGGCTTATGCGCTAATATATATTCGCTAATACTTTGCGCATCAGTTTCGGTCATAACGGTAATATTATCACTATGAACGCCCAAGCGGTTGGCACGCATTTTTATCTGAATAGCCGATTCTTCGCCCGATACATAAAGAATATTAACCTGTGATTGCAAAGCATTGCAAATTTGCAAAAGAATGGTTGATTTACCGATACCGGGGTCGCCGCTCAGCAGCACACCCGAACCCTTTACAATACCGCCGCCAAGCACACGGTCAAGTTCCTTAATACCTGTGATAAAGCGTTCTTCGGTGGTAATATCAATTTGAGAAAGACTTTTTGCCGCGGCGCTACGTGATGAAACCGACGCAATATTAGCACTCTTTTTAGCAAGACGAACATCCTCTTCCAAGGTGCCCCACGCGTTACAGGAAGGGCATTTGCCCATCCATTTTGCAGTTTCATAGCCACATTCTTTACAAACGTAAACCACTTTAGAATTAGCTGCCATTGTCCTTCTCCTTAAAATATTCTAAAATTCCCAAATATATTGAAAATGCCATCTTTTTTTGATAATCAGATTGCTTTAAAAGAGCGAGTTCTGAAGCATTGCTCAAAAATCCGCATTCCACCAAAACAGCAGGCACCGTCGCGTTATAAAGCAAATAAGTGCTGCTTGTTGCCTGCTTATTGACCCGTGTGTTTTCGGGCTGAATGAGCGTTACAATCGCCTTTTGTATCTTATCGGCAAGCAAAGCTGATTCTTCCGATTTACTATAAAAAACCTGCGAACCGACAGCCGACGAGGTTGTAAATTTGTTAAGATGAATACTCACAAAAACCGAGTCGGGATAATCGCTCATAAGTTTTAGCCGATTTTTAAGGTCATTGCGCTTTTTAGATGCGATTTGCGGCGATTCGGTATCTTCGGTCGAAACGTCGCTTTCTCTTGTCATTATAACACGAAAACCGCTTTGTTTCAAGAATTTTGCAAGAGTTAATGCAATATTTAAATTTATGTCCTTTTCAACAGTTCCGTCACCCGCTACCGCTCCCCCGTCAAACCCACCGTGTGTGGCATTAGAAAATACTATATTTTCCACTCGATTTTGATATTTCTACTGCCATTTTCCGCTGTTTTGCCAATATAAATCTTATTTATAAATTCATTGGCTATTTCAAAGTTAAGCACATCAATATGCCTATATTTGTCGAGTACATATTTTGTGTCTTGCACGGTTTTATTACTGCCTAATTCGTTTAATTGTGCAGTTAAAATATTTATGCGATTTTCAAATTCGGTAGTTTCTTGTTTATACTTTTCACGAAAGCGAGAAAACTCGTCCACAGTTATAATTCCGTCCAATTTATCGGTATACATCTGCGCCATTCGAGTATCATTTCGCTTTATTTTTTGCTCAAGTTCTTTAATCTCTGCCGAAATAGATTTTTGGACGTTATTATCCTTTTTAGGTGCTTTGATTTTACCGATTGCCTTTTCATCATAATAACACTTTAAAAGCTTGTTGATTTCTTCAAGAACAATCCGTTCAAGTTCATCAAGGCGCATACTATGCTCATTATCGCAATGTTCCTTGGCAGTTTTACGTGTTCGGCAACACAAATAATTATATCGCCCATCACGAAGCTCGTAACTCATCTTCCACATTGTATTACCACACTCACCGCAAAACACCTTCTTGGCAAGGGAATAACAACTACCACTCGGTATCTTTTGCCCTTTACCCCGTTGCAACCGTATGTTTTGCACCTTATAAAAGGTCTCTTTTGAAATAATAGGCTCGTGCATATCTTCGATTATATCCCATTGGTCCTGTGGCTTCGTGCGGCGCTTTTTTGTTTTATAATTAACAACCTCTTGCCTTCCTTGCACAAGCGCACCCGTGTAGGTATATCGGCGAAGAATAGCATACACCGCAGAGTCGGTCCAAAAATTTGTGGGCGAATGGTTTTTCTCATAATTGCCATTGTAGTATTTAGAACCCAACTGTTTCTTTCTAACACAAGGTGGCGGAATTTCATCCTCGTTAAGCGCTTTGGCTATCGCAATATATCCGCTACCACGTATATACATATCGAAAATTCTTCTTACTACAGGTGCCGTAACCTCATCAATGATAAGGTGATTTTTGTTTTCAGGGTCGACCAAGTACCCATACGGAGCAAAAGAGCCCACAAACTCACCATTTTTCCTTTTAACGTTTAAGGTCGATTTAATATTATCCGAAAGGTCCTCTAAATACCATTCGTTGATAAGCCCGTTTATTTGCCGTGCCTTTTTGTTGCCTTTTACATTAGTATCAACGTTATCAACAACACCGACAAAGCGTGTCCCCCATTCAAGAAATTTTCCATGGATATACTTTTCAATCATTTCCATATCACGCGAAAATCTTGACTGAGTTTTACAAACAACTATCGTGCATTTACCTTCCTCACAGTCCTTTAGCACCTTGTTCCAACCTGGTCTTTTGCTGTCAGCACCGCTATAATCTTCATCGCAATAAATATCGTTAATCTGCCACCCTCTTTCAATGCAGTATTTTATAAGCATTGTCTTTTGATTTTGGATACTTTCACTCTCATCGGTGATATTCTTTTTATCCCTATCCTCCGAAGAAAGTCTAACGTAAATATCCGCAATTTCTGTCAACATTCCTTAATGCCCCCTCTTTTCAACGACAAAGCATCGCCCAAGAATGTTGCTTTTTCATAATATTCCAAACCGGCTATATTTTCAAGTTCGGTAACGCAAAGATTTCTTATAATTTCATTAACCTTCGCTTTAATTTCAATGCTGTTTCTGCCGGAGAAAATATTTATGACGTTATACTGTGCTTTTTTATTAGCCATTTCAATTTCCTCCTTTTATTTATATAACTTTATTCCAAAACACAAAATTTTATGTGCCCTTTAATCACCTTGCGTCATGATTACGCTGACGCACAAGGTACTTTTGGTAATGCTCGCAAGCCTTTAAGACAAACTCTTTTATCTGCTTTTCGCTGGCATTAGGAACATATTTGCGAATGTCTTCCATAGGCACTTTGAACATTTCTTTTTGGTTTGTTTTATTTTCCTTCATTATTTCTCCAATAATTTCAGGAGTAAGCCCCTCGCCTTGACTCAACCTTTTAAGACGACAGGCTTGTGATAGGTTTGGTGTGGCATCACACTCAGCAATGGCTTCAACCAAATCCGCTTGCTCAATTTCATTAAGATACGAAAGCTCAACCGCAGGGGTAAAAGCAATCTTGCCCTCATCAACCATATCTAATAGAGCTTTGTTGAGATAGGTCAGGCGGATATATCTTTGAACTTGTCTGCCGCTTTCGTCAGAAATTTCGTCTGCACTTTCCAACTTCCCGACAACTTGTCGGGAAGTTTTACCTTGGTGTTTTATAGCCTCAAGTTTCATCTTGTAAGCAAATGCCTTTTCACTCGGTAAAATATGCTCT
>JAZRBQ010000049.1:0-15365 GCA_045635145.1 Acutalibacteraceae bacterium
AATATTAAGGCTGTCAAAAATGATTCATTAGCTCAGACGGTAGAGCACTTGACTTTTAATCAAGGTGTCCGGGGTTCGAATCCCCGATGGATCACCAAAAAACGAAGTAACCTTTCGGTTGCTTCGTTTTTTTATTTTAACTGAGGGGATTCGACACTTAAGAGAACGGGAAAGATTGATTTTAATATTTACCTATGGTATAATTTTAATTGTTAGGTTGAAAGAATTAAAAAAATAATTTTAAAGGGAGTGATTGTATTGACTGAAACCCACAGCATTGAAATAAAGAAATTAACTAAGCGATACAGTATTTTCAAAAAGATCAATATAGCTATTTTGTGTTGTGTAGTTTTATTGTTAATACTTATTTTACTTGAAAGTTTAAACTTTATAGACATTCCATTCTATGAACAGCGATTGCCTATTTCGCATCGAATTTTTATGAATACGTGGTTGGGAATTCCTTATTTTATAATCCAAAGGAAAATGAAAAAAATTGATAACCGAATAATTGAAATCGAACCAATGTATTATAAAACATCTAAAAAATAAAAGACGACTGTATGAAAAAACCAAAATTATAGAGGTCATAATATGAAAAAGTTAAATAAAAATTTAAAACTTGCAATCAGTTGCATTTTGGCATTTATCATTCTTATCATTGCATTTCAAGTTACAGGTGCATTAATTCGAAACGGTGCTATTGCAAATATTGTTATTCCAAAGGCATTGGAAGGTTTATTTGCATTTGTCTTTTTTGTGCCGTTGTTTTTGAGTTTATTTTTCTTTTCAAAATTTTTTGAAAACAAGGGTGCGCGTGTACCCGCAAGAATTTTTAAATTTGTATCAATCGCTTTATTGTGCTACGGTTTATTAATGACAGTATTGACCTGCTTATTTAATGTTTTTTAAAAATTATATTAATAAATGAAAAGAACAGCACCTGACTTATGGTTTTAAAGTCGGGTGCTATTCTTTTATAAATTCAATAATATCGCTAACGCCACAGTCAAGAGTGTAACAAAGGGCGTCAAGAGTTCTGGTACTGATGGCTTCGCCTTTTTTAATGCGGTGGAGTGTATTTGCCGAAAAGCCTTGCTTAAAAATCAAATTATACTCGGTTATCCCTTTTTTAAAAAGTGTTTCATAAAATGGTTTGTAACTAATCACTTTTATCACCATTTTAATAGTATCATACTTAATCTCTTGACAATACTCAAAATATTGAGTATAATTATAAAAAATTCCCCCAATATTAT
Organism: Acutalibacteraceae bacterium; assembly: GCA_045635145.1. Taxonomy (GTDB): domain Bacteria; phylum Bacillota; class Clostridia; order Oscillospirales; family Acutalibacteraceae; genus UBA737. Next base: position 1,260 of record JAZRBQ010000049.1, read on the forward strand.
ATTATATTTAGGGTTTAGAAAGGAGAAAAATTATGTTTTGTTCAAAATGTGGCAAAGAAATCAATGATGAAGCAGTAGTGTGTCCAAATTGCGGCTGCGCAGTGAATGGCTCTAATAGCATGAAAAATGCAGCAGCAGGTGAAGATGCTCCTAATGGTGTATTGAATATTCTTTCCTTTTTTATTCCAATTGTTGGGTTGATTCTTTTTTGCGTGATGTACGCTAAAACACCGCGTAAAGCTAAACAAATTGGTATTTTTGCGCTTGTGGGATTTATTATTAATTTTGTGCTTATTATAGCACTTGGAATGTAAGGAGAATTTTTATGAAATATTGTGAAAAATGTGGAAATCAACTACTGGATGAAGCGGTTATGTGTCCAAAATGTGGCTGTGAAGTTGCTATGAAAAAACCTTCAAAGCAAGAGAATGAAAAAGCTAAAAATCAAGTCGTAGGTGCGATTTGTATAATAGCAGCTGCTGCTATTGTTGTTTTGACTATTGTTTTGGCTTGTATGCAATATTAAAGTATTATGTTGCTATTATAAATTCTATATAACAAAACCGCCGAGTGTGAATCTCGGCGGTTTAATTTTATTAATTACTATATTTTTCTTCAACTAACAATACTTCTTGGTATGAGCGCATACCGTCGGTACCGTTGTTTTCAGAAAGGGAACAAGCGGCGCTTGCTCTTGCAAATTTCATAGCTTCTTCTAAAGTTTTATCTTCGTGAGCGCTATAAAGAATACCGCTGCAGTAAGCGTCACCCGCACCAGTTGAGCCTTTAATGTAGCCTTTGGGCAAGTTGAGGCTTTCGACGGTGAATCTTTCGCCTGTTTCGCAGTCAAGACCGAAACCGAACTTGGGCGCGTGAACAACAATCCACTTAGACACGCCGAGTTTTTTAATTTCGTCAATGGCTTCGAACACCTTTTCGGGAAGGATTTCGCCGTCCTTTGTCATAACGATACCTGTAACCGCTTCGGCTTCGGATTCGTTAATACAGCAAATATCGGTGTATTTGAGTGCGGCTTTAACAATGTTCTTTGCGCGGTCGCTTTGTTCGGACACAACGTCTATAGATGTAATCATACCGCGTTTTTTAGCTTCCGCCAAGATACGAGCGCCGTGGGTGCCGTATTCTTCGTCGGGAGAGTCAACCTTCTTCATTAAAAGCAAGTATTCAAGCTGGAAGATTTTAGCGTCAACTGTGTCCCAGTTAATGTAATCCATACCGAATTTATCACTCGCTTCGGGAACGAAGAAGAATGTGCGCTGTTTGGTGTCAGCGGCGTTCATAACAAGTGTTACCGAACTGTTTTCCTCAACAGTAACGTTGGTGGTGTCAATATTGGGGAAGTTTGCCAGCACCTTTTCTAAATGCTTACCGCCCTTGTCCGAGCCGATAATAGCGCAAACCTTAACCTTTAAGTTTTCGTCAAACTTTGCAAGGTCAAGAATCATATTACCCGAACCGCCGATGTTAAGGCTTGTATCCCTTACAGATACCAAAAAGCCTTGGTCGGGGTAGGTATCGATTTCGTAAAATATATCGGCAATAAGTGAGCCTGCAACTACAATACCTGTTTTCTTATTTTCCACGGTATTATACCTCTAAGCTGAATACGCGGATAGCTTCTTTTACGTCTTCCTTCATAGCTTCCATAGCAATACCGGGGATGTCGTGGTAGAATACGTTAGCGCCTTCGGGCTTGCTTTCGATAAATTCTCTAATAGCCTTACCGCCTGCAAGTGCCATATAGGTGTAGTAGTTAATCTTACGAATACCGTTGCGAATAGCGGTTTGGAATTCTTCCTTAGTAAGACCAGAACCACCGTGCATTACGAAGGGAACGTTGATTTTTTCTCTAATCATTGAAATACGGTCAAGGTCAAGCTTGGGCTTAACTTGATATACGCCGTGAGCAGTACCGAAAGCGATAGCCAAAGCGTCAACGCCTGTGCGTTCAACGAAGTCTTTTGCTAAATCGGGGTCGGTGTAAACGTCTTCAGCACTTTCGAAAGAATCGAGAGTTTCTTGTTCTGCACCTTCGCCAACGCCGATATCAGATTGGAAGATGTGGCCGAGTTCGGCTTCAACGGTAACGCCAACGCTGTGAGCCAAGCGGCACATAAGAGCAGTTTGAGCTACGTTTTCTTCGTAATCTTCGCCAGAAACGTCAAGCATAACTGAAGTAAAGCCTAACTGAATAGCCTTCATACAGCTTTCAAGTGATTGACCGTGGTCAAGGTGAACACATACCGGAACAGAAGCCTTTTTAGCCATATCAACCATAACGGGAGCGATAACTTCTAAAGGCATAATGGGGAAGTGAACTTCAGCGTGGTTTAAGATAACGCCCTTGCCTGTTTCTTCAGCAGCAGCGATAATAGCTCTTAAAGATTCAAAGCTTACAGCATTGAAAGCGCCAACGGCATAGCCTTTTTCCTGAGCGTCCTTCATAAGTTCGGTCATTGATACTAACATAGTTAATTCTCCTTAAATTTATGTAATTAGATTAAATCAATTTTATAGCCGAGGTAGTTGTCAAATGCTTCTCTTACCGATTCAGCATAGTTGCCCTTGGTAATAGCAGCGTGATGACGGTAACCGTTACGAGCCATATAGTTGAACATTTCGTTTGCGTTTTCTTTTTCAAATACAACGCCCATACCGAAGAATTCTTCAGGAATTTCGTCGTTTGTGAACTTGCCTTCGGTTACAAATGCGCAAAGTTCGCCGTCTTCGGTCTTAAAGCTACCAACGGTAACATCGCCCTTAATAAGTTCGCCAACGTTGATACCAACACCGCTGCCGTCGCCGTAAGACTTCTTGAACATAAGGTGTTGTTCGATAGTGCCCTTGCTTTCCATCATAGAAATCGGAGCAGGTCCGCAGTGGAAGAAGATACCCTTATTCATATCGTCGTTGTAGTTGTTGTTAACGTCGAGAAGAACAACAGGCCAGTTAGCCGCCAAGCCCATAGCGCGCATCATAACAGCGTTTGTTACGTCAAGCTCGCAAGCGGCAGCGATACCGCGTTCGTTAAGTTCGCCTAAAAGTACGCAGGGAGCAATACCGTAACGAAGTTGTAATTCGTTCCAGCAACGAATAGCAACAGCCTGTAAATCGAAATCAGCGATAAGTTTGTCGATAGCAACACCAAGACGAGCAAGATTTTCGAGTTTGATTGCAGGCCATGTGCCGAAATCAGCAATTTCAAGAAGTTTTTGCTTCTTAGCTTCTATCAATACGGGGTCAGCCGCATCCATTAAATCAAATACCATTGTCATATCGATTGTTTCGATATTAACGCGCTTGCTTTGGAAAGCGATTTCGTCGAAACGAACTGTCTTAAATGCAGTTGTACGAGCGCCGATAGCACCAACGTTGAACTTGCGCATGCCTGAAACTACGCGGCAAGTACCTGCGAAGAGACGAAGATCTTCTTTGAAAGAATCAGAAAGGATATCAACACACATTTCTTTTGTTAATGTGTACTTAATCTTCATTTGACGTAATACGTTACAAATAGCTAACTTACCTGCCAAGGTATCAGCACGATGAGCAAAGTCCATCTTGCCCATATCATCAGGGACAGCCTGAATAAGAATCGGAACGTCAACGTCCTTAAGTGCTACAGAAGCGCCATTTTCATCGCCAAAGTTAGGAAGACACAAAATAATACCGTCGTATTCGCCCTTGTGTTCTTCAAGGAACTTGGAATAGAGTCTGCCTTCTTCGATTGTTTCGATTGCGCCGTAACGGGTAAGAGTTTCGTCCATGATTAAATAGCCGTAGCCATTTTCCTCACAAACCTTAACCATTTTTTCTCTCGCGGAAGCTACAAGCTCGCCGGGGAAGAAGCCACGGTTGCCAAAATAGAGTGCAAATGTTGTTTTTTTCATGCTAATACCTCCAATTTAATATTTATATTTTAATAATAATAATATTAAATAAATTATAATAGTATCTATTTTCCTTAAAAATAGCACTTTCTTCCCAAATTAAAGGAAGATTTGTGTTGAAATTCTTAAAAAGGGATGTTATAATCAAAATTGAGGTGAAGTTTATGCTTATAAATTTTAACATTGAAAAGTTAGACAAGCTTTTATATGATTTTTACCTTATCACAGGTCTTACCATAAGCGTTTGGGACGCCCAGTTCAGACAGCTTAGCTATCAACCCAAAAAAATGCGTACCTTTTGTCGAATTATTAAGTCTTCACCTGAAGGCAACCGCCGTTGTTTTTTGAGTGATAAGGAGCTTTGTTTAGAGTGCGAAAAGACGGGTAAACCCGCCACACACCATTGCCACGCGGGGCTTATTGACACCGCAATACCTATAAAATTTAAGGATACAATAATGGGTTATATTATGTTCGGTCAGGTGGCTAACAGGGACAAAATGAAGCTAAAGCCGATTCTGGAAAAGCTTAGTCGTGAGCTCGATTTGGAATATGATGTTTTGTTTGAAAGTCATAACGAGCTTGAAGTGTATGACGAGGCTAAAATCAGCTCGGCTGCTAATATTTTAAAGACGGCGACACGCTCGCTTTGGCTTTCGGAATATATTGAAATCGGGTATAATGCGTCGGCATCTAAAATAGACAGTTATATCCGCACTCATTTGAATGATGAGCTTTCGGTAAAGCGGCTTTGTGACGAGTTTGGTATTTCTAAAAATAAGCTTTACGAAACCTCACATCAAAGCTTTGGAATGTCGATAGGGGAATATATTGCTTCGGCTAGAATTGACGAGGCTAAACAGCTGCTTAGCACAACCGATTATCCTATAACCCAAATAAGCACAATGGTTGGGATAACGAATTATAATTATTTTACAAAATTCTTTAAAACCAACGTGGGAATATCCCCCTTAAAGTATCGTAAATCGGTACAGTTTTTAGAAAAATAACTTTAATAAAAATAGCACCCGACTTTATTTTAAGTCGGGTGCTATTGATTAATGGGCAGATTTTATTTTTCGGTTGATTCTACTGCTTCTTCGGGGAATTTGATGTCAGCCACGATAACGTTAACCTTAGTAACAGCGGTGCCTGTCATGGTTTGAACCTTATCCTTAACGTTGGCTTGAACCTTTTCGGCAATGTCCTTAACAACGGCGTCTTTTTCAACAATAATGTAAACGCCAAGCTCTAAGGCGCCATTTACACTTTCAACCTTAACGCCTGCAAAGGGAGTTTTGGCTTTAATAGCACCCTTAAGGTCGATATTACTGTTAGAAATACCAACAACGCCTTCAACCTCACAAGCGGCGATTTTAACCATTTTCTTAAGAACATCGGTATTGATGGAAAGCTGTGTATTATTTTGCATAGAGAAAACCTCCTACTAATCTTTAATAATCTTTTTTTTATTATAACACCTAAATCGCGATAAAACAATCTTTTTTTATTTTATGGGGATAATTTTTATTTTTGAAAGGTCAAGACCCGATTCGCTGGTTACAATATCCTGAATTTGAATTGTATTAGCGGTGGTAAGACCGTCGGATTTAACGATAATGTTTATGCCGTCTTGACCGATAACCGCAACGGCTTCAGCAAAGCCTTTTGCCTTTAAAAGTGTTTCGATATTGGCCTCTTTTTTAATGGTATCGGCGATTGATTCAACCTGCTTTAAGGCGCTTTTTTTATCATCTTCGGTAAGGTTTTCGCTTTTTAGCAATTCTTCAACCCTTTCGCAAGCGGTATTTAGCGCTTTTTCGCGCTCTTTTTTAGCACTTGTAAAGGAATCTTCAACCGTGGCTGAGGTTTGTACCGAATTATCCGATGTGTTTGATACGTATGATGCTTCGCCTAAATATTTTGTGGTGGTGGGCATATATTTGGTGTTAAGCCAAATTGCTGCGGCTAGTGCCACAACCATTACCCCAACTGCAATTTGTCCTTTGCCTATAACCTTGCCTTTTTTCATTTTAGTTTCCTCCTGCTATGTGTACTCGTTGTGTTGTTATATTTAATGCCGCCGTAACGGTATTTTCAATTTTTTCGGCTAAATAAGGGTCATCGCCGCCCGCGCAAACAATAGCAACACCGCGTACTTCGGGCATTTGCCGTGTTATAAGCAAGGCTTCTTCGCCTCCGTCGGAGGTCTTAACGGTAATATACCCCTCCTTGTGTTCGCTGCTTGTGGAAATAGCATCGTTTTCGGTTTTGTCGGTGGTGGCGCCTTCGTGTGTGTCGGCGTATTTATAGCGTATCCCGCTTTCAAGGGTTACAATTACTTCAACCTTTTTACTGCCCGTTATTTGCCGCACGATTTTTTTAATATCGGTTTCTAACTGTTCGCGGTATTCTTCGGCGGTAATTTCGGTATAGGTGTCTTTGGGTTTTCGGGTTTCGTCGCCTAAAAATCCTGATAAAAAAATTAGCAAAATACCTGCTATGCCGATAATTATTAAAAATTTTGGATTTTTAATTTTTTCTGAATATTTTGCAAAGGGGTTATTCATCTATAATTTCAACCTCTCGATTATCTTTAAGCTCGCCTAAAGCCTTTAGGATTTTCTCTCTCGGCTCATTTGAAGCAATAACCACCTTGGTAATTACTATGCTGCCGTCTTCTAAAATATCCGTATAAACTTGCAATTTTGAAAAATTAATTTCCTGTTGCGACAGTGTGTATGAAAAGACGTACTCAGCAGCCGAAATTTGCATATTTTCAAAATTTGCGGCTTCGTTTTTGGGCGTAAAGTTAAAATCAATGCTTTTAAGGGGGATATTTGCCGCCGAGATTATAATAACCAAAAACACAAGACTGAAAACCGCCTTAACAGTTTTTGAGATATTGCCTTCGGGGCAAATTATGTAAAGCGAGCCGATTAAAATACACCCCGCGCAAAAGGAAATTACAAACTGTGTCATAGCTATTGCCCCATTACGACCGATAATGAAATTATGAACATTGCGCCTGTCAGTAAAATTACGCCGCAAAGTACCGAAAGCACGGTATCAAGCGCTTTAAGTAGCTCCGAAATTTTGGAAAGTGAAAAGCCGGTGGCTATAAAATCCGCTGCCCATAGTGTAAACCGCCAAAGCAAAAGTTCAATTAAAATCGGTAGGAAAATCAGGCAACATATAACCACACCGTAAATTCCGACCGATGATTTTAAAAGCGAAACCGATGCTGTAAGTGTGCCGAGTGCTTCGGATAAAACTCCGCCCGCTACGGGCACAGCTGAACCGATTATGAACTTGGCAGTTCGCATTGAAAGATTGTCCGCCGCCGAGTTCACAACAGTTTGAATGCTTAAAACCCCTAAAAATACGGTAGATATAAGCGACATTATCCAAAGAGAAGCCTTTTTAACCGCTGTGGATATGCCGTTGCTATCTAAAAAAGGGGAGACACTTGTGGCAAGACTTAGGCTTAAATAACCGCCGATAAGTGGCACCACGGCATAGTTTGAAAGCAAACTTACGCCGTTTGCCGCGCCTAAAAGCAGGGTGCTCATAGAAATTGAGGTAGCGGTTTTACCGCCCGCAGCAGTAACAGCGGCAAATATGGGGACAAAGGCGGTCATAAAGGTGGCGCAAGCCTTCATAGCATTGACGGCGGTGTTTATGGCTGAAATAATGGGTGCTATTATTATCCCTGCAACCGATAGCGTTGCGGCATAGCTTACAACCGTTCCTACCGAACTTTTGCTATCCCCGAAAAGAAGCGAGTTTATAATAACGATAGCAACTATACTGCCAAGTGCTATTAATGGCTTTTTAAACCCGCCTTTCAGAAATCCCCAAATATGTGAAAAAACGTTTTCGGTTTTAAGGTTATTTACCCAGTTGTAATCGGTAATATCGATGCCGTTTTCTTCTAAATATTCCTTTATATCCTGCGGTAAATCTTCCTTTAATTCTAAAGCGCCGCTGCCTTCAAGCTGGTCCTTATAAATATCGGTTTCCTGTGCGGATACGCCTAGTGTGAAAAGCATTACAAAAATAAAAATGCAAATAATTTTCTTTGTCATTTTACAAATCCTACTGCGGTTTCTAAAATATTCAAAACCAAGGGAAAGGCTATAACAAAAATGGCGCACTTGCCTGCGAGTTCAGCCTTGTGGGCCAATGCGGATTGTCCCGCATCCTTACAAGAATCGGCTATAAAAGAGGTAATATAGCCGATTCCCAAAGCCTTTAGAGCGACCTTAAAGTAGCTGTTGTCGATGCCGTAGCCTTCGATTTTTTGCTCTATAATGGTTATTGGCACAATGATTTGTTTTAGAATAAAGCTTAAAACCAAAGCCCCGCTGAAAATGATTATTATAACCGAATATTCGCTTTTGCTTCGGCCTAAAATAAGGCATAAAATACTACTTACAAGCAAAAGGCTTAAAATTTTAAAAATTTCCATATTAAAGCCCAAATAAATTCTTGACTGTGTCGAAAAGTTCGGCAATAGAATTTACAACCATAAGCAGTACCACCACAAGACCCGCAAGGGTAGTAAGCATTGCCTGGTCTTCGCGTCCCGAACGTATAAGCACCTGATTTAAAACGGTTACAATTATGCCGATTGCGGCAATTTTAAAGATAAAATCAACATCCATTTTTCAACCTCATAAAAAGAAAATGCAAATTAAAACGCCGCTCAAAACGCCTATATTTTTGTAAAGGCGGGCAAGTTCAGATTCCAGCTTTCGTGCTTCATCGGCTTGTCTTTTAAGTGTGTCAATGCAAAGCTCACACCGTTCGCATTCGGTTTTGGTATCGCCACCGCCCATATTATTAAAAAAGTCGTCAAGGGTTTGGATTTCTTCTTTGCAAAGGGCGGTGTGGCTTATGGGGTATTCGCTAAAGCATTTTTTAAAAAGGGTTTCTCTTTCGCCGCCGTGAAGCCGTATGTGTTCCCTTAAAAGTGATATTTCCTTTATCAATTTGCAAAGCTTTTTGTGGCGTAACGTTAGGCTTTGAGCCTTAGAAAAGCCGATTATCGTGGTGACGAAAATTATAAGCGCAAAGCCGATTATTTTAAACAGCAGTGTCACAAAATAACTCCTTTGTATCAAACAGCCTTATTTTACCGCCGTGTATTTGGGGGAGTAGGGCAATTTGGTTTATAGCGCCGCTTTCTAGCAAAAGGCTTGTTACCTTGCGGTTTTTAAGCTCGGTTAAATTACCCGCATGAGCGGTGGTTATGATTTTAACACCCGCCAAAAAACCTTCGCTAACCTTTTGAAGCTCGGCGGTCGTGCTGATTTCGTCAAAGGCGATAATATGGGGAAAAAGGGTTCTAATAGCGATTTCTATACCGTGAGATTTGTCTTCGCAAAGCAAAATGTCGGTATTGGCGCCTAAATCATTGACCGCCTGACCAGAAAAACTTCCCGAAATTTCACAGCGGCTATCAATAACTGCTACGCGGTTTAGCCTGCCCGTAACGCCGTTTGAAAGTTGTCTTATAAGGTCGCGTAAAACGGTGGTTTTGCCGCTTCCCGGGGGACCGATAATTAAAAGACCGCCGTTGTTGTAATGACGTGTAATGTCGTTGGCGGCACCTAAAACCTGCCGTGCAATGCGTATATTTATTGAAGAAATATCCTGCATCGCACCGCTCGCAAGCCTTCCGCACACACCCGCTCGGCTGCCGTTGTTCATTGCTATAAATCCGTCTTTTAGTTCGTTTTCGTGGGCAAAAACAGAGTTATTGCAAAGCTTTTTAAAACTTTCGTCTATGTCGTTTTGATTAATAATAAAAAGGTCGCAAGAAATAAAAAACTGGGTTTCTCCGCCTTCGCGCACAAAGACCGTTTCGGTACCGACGGTTAAAGCAAGGGGTAAACCTGCCCGCATTCTTATTTCACAGGTGTTTGCTTTGACCGTGGGAGAAAGTCGGCAAAGTACCGCTTTTACTCGGTCGGATACGGCGTAAAGAACATTCTCGAAATTTTTATTGTCCATAATTTTGTTCACCTCGATAAATTTTATGAGCGACTTGTCCGTGGTAGAACAAAAAATTGGAATTCGGAATGCGTAATTCGGAATTGTTTTTATCAAAGGGGTATGCTATAATGTGTGCAGGGAGATGAGGGTATGCAAATATACACTTTTCAGTCCACAGGAAATACAGTGATGAATATAATATACGCTTTGGGTGCAATTGTTTTAGGCGTAATAGCTTTTGCTTTAGTACGTTTTTTTATTGGGCAGGTAAGGGCTTACCGCCAATCACAACAAAAGTTCCCTAAAAGATTGGCGGCATTTTTTATTGCAATATCCTTTGTTCCGATAGTTGGAGTGATATTGTTTGGAAATATGTTTATTAAAAGTGTTTCTTACGATATAAAGATGGATAAAGGTAACGCTTGTTATTTAGAGGGTGATTTTGAACTTGTTTCTTGTGAAGAGCATGATTACAGGGGTACGTTTGTGGGATACGATGTGGTTTTGGAACTTGACGGAACTATAATTAAACCAAGTAACGTATTTTCAAAAGAAGTGGTAGATCACTTTAAAAGTGATGAAAGTTTAATTCTTCAATATGGTGAAATAAAAAACGACGGTTTATATATTTGGAATATATCTACAAAGAAATAAAATAACCCCGCGGAAAATTCCGCGGGGTTTAATTACGCATTACGAATTCCTAATTACGAATTAGTAAGCAACGCCTTCTGCGAGCATTGCTTCAGCAACCTTTTCGAAGCCTGCGATGTTAGCACCTGCAACTAAGTCGCCCTTCATGCCGTACTTTTCAGCAGCCTTAAGTGAGTTTGCGAAAATGTCAGACATGATTTGCTTTAATTTTGCGTCAACTTCTTCAGCAGTCCAGCTGTAACGCATTGAGTTTTGGCTCATTTCAAGACCTGATACTGCAACGCCACCAGCGTTTACTGCCTTAGAAGGAGCAACGATAACGCCGTTCTTCTTAAGGAGTGCTACTGCTTCGTTAGTGGTAGGCATGTTAGATACTTCTACGTAGTACTTAACGCCGTTAGCAATAATTTGTTCAGCTTCTTTAACGTCAACTTCGTTTTGGGTAGCGCAAGGCATAATGATGTCAACCTTTGTGCCCCAAGGCTTTTGACCTTCAAAGTAAGGAACGCCAAACTTATCAGCATAATCCTTAACCTTGTCGTGACCGGAAGAACGCATTGAAAGCATAAATTCAATCTTTTCGTCGGTGTTGATACCGTCTTCGTCGTAAACGTAACCGTCAGGACCGGAGATGGTTACAACCTTACCGCCGAGTTCGGTAACCTTCTTAACGGTACCCCAAGCAACGTTACCGAAGCCTGATACTGCAAAGGTCTTACCTTCGATGGTGTCGCCGAAGGACTTGAGCATTTTATCTACGTAGTAAACAGCGCCAAAGCCGGTAGCTTCGGGACGAATAAGTGAACCGCCGTATGAAAGGCCCTTACCTGTAAGAACGCCTGTAAATTCGTTACGGAGTCTCTTATATTGACCATAAAGGAAACCGATTTCGCGAGCGCCTACACCAAGGTCGCCTGCGGGAACGTCTAAGTTAGCGCCGATGTGCTTTGAAAGTTCGGTCATAAAGCTTTGGCAGAAACGCATGATTTCGCCGTCACTTCTGCCGCGGGGGTCAAAGTCACTACCGCCCTTACCGCCGCCCATGGGGAGACCTGTAAGGCTATTTTTAAAGGTTTGTTCAAAACCTAAGAACTTAATAATACTTGCATTTACTGAAGGATGGAAACGAAGACCACCCTTGTAAGGACCGATAGCAGAGTTGAGCTGTACTCTGTAACCACGGTTAACCTGAACTTGACCGTTGTCGTCCACCCAAGATACGCGGAACTGAATTTGTCTTTCGGGTTCTACCATTCTTTCAATAATGCCCCACTTTTCGTATTGGGGGTTGGATTCTACAACAGGTTCAATAGATTCTAAAACTTCTTGTACTGTTTGTAAAAATTCTTTTTCGCCGGGGTTTCTTGCTTCTACATTAGCATAAACCTTTTGTAAGTAAGCTGATTTTAACATGCTTTTCCCTCCAAAAATTTTCTATTTTTACATAATACTACGAAAAATTTTTCAAGTCAATAAAAAATTTGTAAAAAATACTTGAAATAATCAAAAAGTGTGATATAATGGAGTGCAATTGAATAACTATGTGAAGTTTGCAGAAGGTTTTTCGACTGTGAATGGATAGGACTTTGGAGAATTCTGTTAAATCAGATGCCGAAGGGGCAAAGCGGGTTTTACCGCCAATCTCTCAGGCAAAAGGACAAAGGGTTTTATATTTTGTGATTTTGCCGAGTCTTTATTTTAGGACTCGGTTATTTTATTTTAAGGAGAGGATTTTATGTTAGATAAAATCGCACAAATTAACGGCAGTATAAATGGCGTTGTATGGGGTGTTTTCGGTTTAGCCTTGCTTATCGGCACAGGTATAATTGTAACACTTGCAACAAAGGTGTTTCAGGTTTCACACTTAGGACATTGGTGGAAAGAAACCATAGGCAGTCTTTTCAAAAAGGACGTTATCGGCCATAGTAAAGAAAAAGGCTCGATTTCTCCCTTTCAGGCACTTTGCACGGCTTTGGCAGCTACAGTAGGTACAGGTAATATCGCAGGTGTTGCCGCTGCTATTTGTGTAGGTGGCGCAGGTGCAGTTTTCTGGATGTGGGTTGCCGCATTCTTTGGTATGATGACAAACTACGCTGAAAACGCTTTGGGTATTTATTTCCGTCGCAAAAACGCTAACGGCGAATGGTCCGGCGGCGCTATGTACTATTTGCGTGACGGTCTTGGCGCTTATGAATATAAGGATGGTAACGCTACTGTAAGTTTTAAAAAACTCGGTAAGGTTTTGGCTGTTCTTTTCTGTATCTTTACAATGCTCGCTTCCTTTGGTATCGGTAGCATGGGTCAGGTAAACAAAATCGTTGCCAACGTTGCCGCAGCATTTGACGTTAAGGCAATTTCTTCAATAAATGTATTCGGTGGTATTTCTCTTTATAACATTATCATCGGTGTTGTAATTATGGCGCTCACCGCTTTAATTACCTTAGGCGGTCTCAAACGAATCGCCAGCGTTGCTGAAAAAATCGTTCCCTTTATGGTAGTGCTTTTCGTTGCAGGCAGTCTTGTTATTATCGGTATTAACTATGATGCTATTATTCCTGCATTTAAGGCTATTTTCGTAAATGCATTCAAGCCACAAGCCTTTGTAGGTGGTGGTATTGGTGGCGTTATCGTTGCTATGACTAACGGCTTTAAGCGTGGCGTATTCTCAAACGAAGCGGGTCTTGGTTCTTCTGTTATGGTACACTCAAACTCCAATGTTAAAGAACCTGTTAAGCAAGGTATGTGGGGTATATTCGAAGTATTTGCCGACACAATGGTTGTATGTACTATGACTGCATTGGTAGTGCTTACTTCGGGCGGTCTTAACGGCGGTGTATTCAACGTTACTACCGGTGAAATTGCAGAAGGTCTTTCGGATGCAACACTCGTAGGCGGCGCGTTTAACCAAGTATTCCATTGGGGTAATATCGGTCAAAGATTCGTGGCTATTGCAATGTTCCTTTTTGCATTCACTACTGTTCTTGGCTGGTCACACTATGGCTCAAAGGCTTGGGAATACCTTTTCGGTGCAAAAACCACCTTCGTTTTCCGTATTATCCACGTTATTACTGTTATCTTCGGCGCAGTGCTTACTTCAAGTCTTGCTTGGGATATTTCAGATACCTTCAACGGTCTTATGATGGTGCCCAACCTTATTGGTGTATTATTTATGTGCCCGTTGGTTGTTAAAATTACCAAAAACTATATCGACCGTGTAATTCGTAAAAAGGACGTAAAACCAATGCTTTCTTACAAGGACGATGAAGCACAAGAAAAAGAAACAGTAGAAGCTTAATAGCTTTTTGTCCCGACCTTTTGGTCGGGATTTTCTTTTGCTTGTAAAAGAGAAAAATTTGTGTTATTATTTCTATATTATATATGTATAAGGAATTTTATTTATGAAAACGGACGTAATTATAATAGGTGGCGGTGCGGCAGGGCTTTGCACGGCGGCATATTTAAAGATGAAGGCTCCTAAAATGTCGGTTCGCATTTTGGAAGGCTTGCCTCGTGTTGGCAAAAAGCTTATTACCACAGGTAA
>JAZRBQ010000050.1:0-7513 GCA_045635145.1 Acutalibacteraceae bacterium
ATTGATATGCGAAAAGACGACGTACTTTCGGCGGCACACGAAAAGGGCTTTAACATTGTAAAAGAAGAATACAAGGACAACTGGTGCGCCTTTGTTTTGAAACTTAATTAGAGGTGAATATATGCTTGAATTTGAGCAGTTAAACTTGCGACTTTCGGGAAGTGAAGACGAGCTTCGCGACCTTAAAAGCGCTTTGGGTTATGAAAATCTTGTGCGCGAAATTGAAGAACTAGAAGCCAAAGCCAGTGCACCCGGATTTTGGGATGATATGGAAAATTCCCAAAAAATATTGCAAAGAACCGGTAAGCTTAAAAACACGGTTGAAAGTTACGATAATCTCTGCGCTACCTTTGATGATTTAGGTGTTTTGATTGAGATGGGCGATGAAGAAGGGGATCTTTCTTTAATAGAGGAAATTGAAACTACCCTTACTGACTTTGAAAAAGGACTTGCATCTTTACGTCTTCAAACCCTTCTTACAGGCGAATATGATAAAAATAACGCTATTCTTACCTTCCACGCGGGCGCGGGTGGTACCGAAGCGATGGACTGGGTTTCAATGCTTGTTCGTATGTACACACGTTGGACCGAGCGTCACGGGTTTAAAACCCAAATACTCGACTTTTTAGATGGCGATGAAGCAGGTCTTAAAAGTGCGGTGGTTTCTATCGAAGGGGAAAATGCCTACGGTTATTTAAAGAGTGAATCGGGCGTGCACCGCCTTGTGCGTGTTTCTCCTTTTGATGCTTCGGGAAGACGTCATACTTCCTTTGCCTCTCTCGAAGTTATGCCCGAAATTACCGATGATATGAACATCGAAATAAGGGAAGAAGATATTAAAATGGATGTTTTCCGTTCGTCAGGTGCGGGCGGTCAGCATATAAATAAGACCTCGTCGGCGGTAAGACTTACACACATACCCACAGGTATTGTGGTGGCTTGTCAAAACGAACGTAGTCAGTTCCAAAACAAAGACAAGGCTTTGAAAATGTTAAAATCAAAGCTCTTGGAAATTAAGGAACGTGAACATCTCGAAAAAATTGATGATATCAAGGGTGTTCAAAAGGAAATTGCCTGGGGTTCGCAAATACGTTCTTACGTGTTTATGCCTTATACCTTGGCAAAGGACCATAGAACAGGCTTTGAATCGGGCAATATTAACGCTGTAATGGATGGCGATTTAGATGGCTTCATAAATGCATATTTAAAGGCTCAATCCACTGGCGAATTAAATAAATAGGAGAAATTAAAATGAAAAGAATTTTAAGCGTAGTATTAGTATTGGTTTTACTTTTAAGCTTTGCCGGCTGCAAAGAAGAGAAGGGCAGAGAACTTTATAATCTCAACCTCAAAAAGTATGTTACATTGGGCGAATATAAGGGTGTTAAGGTTGATACTAAATCTGATGATTTTAAAAAACTTGAAGACGTTATTATCAGTAACGACATTGCAAATAATAACTTTTATAAAGTTATTACAAAGGGCAAGGTTGAAAAAGGCTACACACTTAATATTGACTATGAAGGCAAAAAGGACGGCGTAGCATTCGAAGGTGGCACAGCAAAAGGCCAAAGCTTAACCATCGGCTCGGGTCAGTTTATCGACGGCTTCGAAGATGGACTCATCGGTAAGGAAATTGGCTCTACTGTTGAGCTTGACCTTACATTCCCCGAAGATTACGGTAACGACCTTGCAGGTGCTGACGTTGTATTTACTGTTAAGATTAATTCGGCTAGAACAACCACCGCTTTAGACCCTGAAGTTTATTATAACGAATTGGGTTATAAAACTGTTGAAGAATATTACGAAAACGTTAAAGAACGCGCAACCGAAGAAACTATAATTGAAGCAGTAACAAAGGCAGCTACAACTAAGGATTATCCCGAAACAGATTTAGAAGCTATTTATAAGTATTATTATGATACAACTGCTGCAAACGTAAAGTCACAATACGGTATATCAATGGCAGATTATTTTGCAGCAATAGGTCAAACCGAAGCCGACTTTAAAGAAGCGGTAATTAAAGACCAAATTAAGCCTTTAATGGACCAACAAATGGTTTGGTATGCTATACTCGATACCGAAGAAATCGCATTCGGTGATGAAGATATTGAAGCAAAAATTAAGGAAATTATCGCAACCAGCGGGGACACTTCTATCACTCGTGCCGACGTTATTGAACAGTTAGGCGAAATTTATATAGAAAACGTTGTTGTCAGCGAAAAGGTATTAGATTTCTTAAAAGAAAACGCAGTTATTTCTTAAAATATTAGGCGGACTTTTGTCCGCCTTAAACTTTAAAGAAAAGGGGGATTTTTATGCAGCTTAAAATTCAAAACGGTGTGGTTGAATTATCGGGTGAGCCGATTTTAAAATCGGTAAATATCGAAATTAACGACCAAAGCAAAATTGCGGTTGTCGGCCGTAACGGTTGCGGTAAAACCACCCTTTTAAAGCTGATTTCGGGCGAACACAGTATCGTAAAACTCGATAGCGACCAAACTAGCTTTTTTGCAAAATCGGGTAACGTTACTATTGGCTATTTATCACAAATTACATTTAGCGATTATTCTAAAACGTTATTAGAAGAAGTGCGCTCGGCTTATAGTGATATCCTTGACTTAAAAGCAAAGTTGGATGCGGCGCAAGGACGAATGGAAGCCGACCAAAGTCCTGAAAACATTAAAAACTACACCAATTTGCTTGATACTTTCACAAATCTTGGCGGATTTTATTTTGAACGTGAATATGAAAACGCGATAAAAAAATTCGGTTTTTCGGATGACAAAAATCGCCCTTTGAGTGAGTTTTCGGGCGGTCAGCAAACCAAAATTGCATTCTTAAAACTCTTACTTTCAAAACCCGATATTTTGCTTTTGGACGAGCCGACAAACCATCTTGATATCGAAGCGGTCGAATGGCTTGAAGAATACTTAAAGTCTTATAAAAAGGCATTCGTTGTGGTATCGCACGACCGTATGTTTTTGGATAATACGGTTAACACCGTTTACGAAATTG
The DNA here is from genome assembly GCA_045635145.1 of Acutalibacteraceae bacterium. Taxonomy (GTDB): domain Bacteria; phylum Bacillota; class Clostridia; order Oscillospirales; family Acutalibacteraceae; genus UBA737. The sequence continues at coordinate 3,019 of JAZRBQ010000050.1, forward strand.
AGTACGGCAAAGCATACAAATATAATGGCAATTATTCCGCCTTTGCCGAGCAAAAGAAGATAGTCCGTGAACAACAGCGTAAAGATTATTTAGCGCAACAAAAGGAAATTGGCAGGCTTGAAGGTTTGGTTGACCGCTTTAGATACAAAGCCACAAAGGCAGCTATGGCGCAAAGCAAATTGAAGCAAATCGACCGTATGGATTTAATTGAAAATCCCGAAAAAGCGGATTTAAAGACCTTCCACGCGGATTTTGAGCCTTACGATATCGGCGTTAAGGACGTGCTTTCGGTTAAGGATTTGGGCGTGGGTTATGGCACCTTGCTTTCAACCGTCAACCTTGAAGTTAAGCGTGGCGATAAAATTGGTATAATCGGCGGCAACGGGCTTGGTAAATCAACCTTTATTAAAACCCTTATGGGTCAAGTAAGGGCGCTTTCGGGCGAATATAAATTCGGTCCGCGTGTGAGTGTGGGCTATTTCGACCAGCAAATGGCTCTCTATTCTTCGACTGACACTATTTTAGAAGATTTTATGTCGGCTTTCCCGGCACTCAACGATTTTGAGGCGCGTTCTGCTTTAGGTGCATTCCTTTTTAGCGGCGAAGACGTTTTCAAAACGGTTGATATGCTTTCGGGTGGCGAGCGAGTAAGACTTGCGCTTTGTAAAATATTCCAAAAACGACCTAATTTTTTGATTTTGGACGAACCGACTAACCACCTTGATATTGTGGGTAAGGAAACGCTTGAAGAAATTTTGAAAAATTTTTCGGGCACGGTAATTTTCGTATCCCACGACCGATATTTTATAAAAGAAATTTCGACTTCGCTACTCGATTTTAAAAAGGGCGAAACGGCATTTTACAGGTTCGGCTACGGTGAGTATTTAAGCAAGGCAAAAATGCCCGAAGCACAACCCACGGCTGACGCTAAACCTAAGGAGAAAAAGACCTTTACTACACCTTTAAAAGAAAAGGCGAGAAGGGAAAAGGCACTTAAAAAAGCGGAAGAAAGAATCGCCAAGCTAGAAGAAGAAATTGGCAATTTAGAAGCCGAACAGCAGTCGGAAGAAAACCTTTCGGATTATGTAAAATTAGCCGAAATAGGCGAAAGGCTTGAAACTTTACAAGCAGAACTTGAAACCGCTTACACCGAATGGGAAGAATTGGCGGAATAAAATTTAATGCGTAATTCGTAATGCGGAATTAGGAATTATATAACAATTATATTCGTGCGAAGCACACATTAATTATTCATTTGAAAATAAAAAAGGAGAGTGGTTTACACTCTCCTTTAAACTATATACGGCAACTTATCGATTATTTTCATTTTTCTTGTTCTGGTCGTTGCGGTTTTGATCCTTGCGGTTTTGGTCGTTACGATTTTTGTTTTGCTTGTTTTGGTCGTTTTTATTTTGATTGTTTTTGTTGTTGTAGTTATCCATTAAAAAGTCACCCCGCTTTCACTTTTATTATTTGTGAAAACAGGGTGATTATTCTTTTTATAAACTAAACAGTTTATTGGCGTTATTGTAAGAAATTTCCAAAATTTCGTCAAGCGTTTTTTCCTTAATTTCGGCAATTTTTTGTGCCGTTAAATAAATCATTTCGGAATGATTGGTCTTACCACGAAACGGCACAGGCGAAAGATATGGCGCATCGGTTTCAAGGAGTAATCGGTCGAGCGGTAGCATTTTTACAACATCGGGTAATTTTTTGGCATTTTTAAAGGTTATAACCCCGCCAATGCCTATATACATACCGAGCTTTAAAATTTGTTCCGCCATTTCCACACTGCCCGAAAAGCTGTGAACAACACCCTTTGGCTTATACTCCTTTAATATCTCCAAGGTGTCGCCGTGGGCTTCACGGTCGTGAACGATTACGGGTAAATCTAATTCCTTTGCGAGTTCAATTTGCTCGATAAAAAGCTTTTTTTGAATTTCCTTTGCGTCAGGCTCCCAATAATAATCGAGTCCGATTTCGCCAATAGCTACGCATTTTTCGTGTTTTGCAAATTCGCGAATATCGGCGACGGTTGTGCCCGAATCGAAACTGCAAGGGTGAATACCCACCGCCGAATATACAAAGGGGAATTTATCGGCAATTGCCAAAGATTTGCGGTTGGTTTCGTTGTCGCAACCGCAGTTTACAATTCTGCCTACGCCCATTTCGTGAATTTTAGGGAGTAATTCGTCTAAAACACCGTCAAAACGGTCATCGTCGTAATGGGCGTGGGAATCGAAAATTTTGGCATTGCCCAAAGGTTTAATATTCGAAAAATCCATTATCTTATTTTGCTACCTGCGGGTACGTCTTCTAAGAAGATAACCTTTACGTCTTCGCCACAGTCGGCGGCTAAAATCATACCTTGTGATTCAATACCGCAAAGTTTTGCAGGTTTAAGGTTTGAAACTAAAATAACGGTTTTGCCCTTTAATTCGTCGGGTGTGTAGAACTTAGCAATACCCGATGCTACTGTGCGAGTGCCGTTGCCGTCGTCTAAAGTGAGTTTCAAAAGCTTTTTAGCCTTGGGAACTGCTTCACAGTCCACAATTTTAGCGGCGGTAAGCTCAACCTTCATAAAGTCTTCAATGCCGATTTGGGCAATAGTTGCTACGTTTTCAGCCTTTTCCTTTTCGGCTGCGGCTTTAGCTTGTTCTTCGGCGATTTCAGCTAAGGTTTTTTCCATATCAATACGTGCGAACAAAGGACTAGCTGCGCCTACGGTGAAGCTGTCGGTTAAGCCGAATTCTAAAGCGGTGTCGCTATTGCAAATTTGTGCTTTGATGCTGTCGGCAGAGTCGGGCATAATGGGGTAAAGCATAGTGCCAAGCAAGCGGATGCATTCAAGCAAGTTGTAAAGAACGGCATTAAGGCGGTCTTTATTTGCTTCGTCCTTAGCAAGCGCCCAAGGTGCAGTTTCGTCAATATACTTGTTGCAACGGCGAGCAAGTGCCATTACAGCTTCAACTGCATCTGCGTTGCGGTAAATATCCATTAAGTTGTGATATTTTTCTATAGATTCCTTTGCAGTCGCAATAAGTTCACGGTCAAAGTCGTCAAAAATTTCGCCCTTAGTAACGGTACCGCCAAAATACTTGTTAGTCATAGCGATAGAACGGTTTACAAGGTTACCTAAGGTATTTGCAAGGTCGGTATTAAATTTTGTGATAAAGCTTTCGTAGGTGATTGTACCGTCCTGCGCGAAAGGAATTTCTGACAACAAGTAGTAACGAACAGCGTCAATACCGAAACGCTTTGCGAGTTCGTCAGCGTAGATTACGTTGCCCTTTGATTTACTCATCTTGTCTTCGCCAACAAGCACCCACGGGTGACCTAAAACCTGTTTCGGAAGGGGAAGACCCAAAGCCATTAAAATAATGGGCCAGTAAATTGTGTGGAAACGAACAATGTCTTTACCAATAACGTGCAAATCAGCAGGCCAAAGGCTTTCGAACTGCTCGGTGGAACCTTCGGGGTTGTAGCCGATACCTGTGATGTAGTTAGAAAGCGCGTCGATCCAAACATAAGTTACGTGCTTGGGGTCGAATTCAACCGGAACACCCCAAGTAAATGAAGAACGGGAAACGCAAAGGTCGGTAAGACCGGGTTTTAAGAAGTTGTTAATCATTTCGTTCTTGCGGGATTCGGGAAGGATAAAGTCAGGGTTTTGTTCGTAATATTCGAGCAATTTATCCTGATATTTGCTAAGTCTTAAATAATACGCTTCCTCTTTTGCATCAATAACTTCTCTGCCACAGTCGGGGCATTTACCATCAACAAGTTGAGAGGGTGTAATGAAAGATTCACAAGGAACACAGTATTTGCCTTCGTAGTGACCTTTATAAATGTCGCCTTGTTCGTAAAGTTTTGTGAAAATCTTTTGAACGGCTTTTTCGTGGTCGGCATCGGTAGTGCGGATGAACTTATCGAAGCTGGTATTAAGGCTATCCCAAACGTCTTTAATAACCTTAGCGGCGTTGTCAACGTATTCTTTAGGTGTAATACCTGCTTTTTTAGCGTAATCTTCAATCTTTTGACCGTGTTCATCAGAGCCTGTCATGAAATATACGTCATAGCCCTGCGCTCTTTTATAGCGGGCAATCATATCGGCTAAAACGATATCGTAAGCGTTGCCGATGTGTGGCTTGCTTGAAGCATAGGCAATTGCGGTTGTAATATAGAATTTTTTATCAGACATAAAGGTTCCTCCTTTAAGGTTTTAAAAATAGGTATAGTATGTAGGATACTATAGTGGATATGATTGAATACATCAGCACGCTTGAGCTGTTTATAAGTGTGCCGGAGCCTGCAAATGATGAATATGTGAAAATCACAATACCAAGTATTGCCGAAAGAATATATAAAACTGAAAGCAGGGTGTTAGAGCGTTTGATTCGGTTAGCGCAGTTCATAATTTTGGCAATCATAATATTGCCGCCACGGAAACTTGCGGGGGAAGAGCAACTCTCTTGCGGGAGAATTGCGTTTTTAT
>JAZRBQ010000051.1:0-4940 GCA_045635145.1 Acutalibacteraceae bacterium
ACCATACCCGCCGCAAAGGAATTCGGTTACAACAAAATTGTTTTAGCAGGCGGCGTTTCGGCTAATAGTGAGCTTCGTACCCGTTTTGAAAGCGAGTGTAACGCTTTGGGTTATTCACTTTATTACCCACCACTTAAATACTGCGGCGACAATGCCGCTATGGTTGGCGCACAGGCAATTCACGAATATAACGACAACAACATTGGCGATACTTCCCTTAATGCTACCGCCACTTTACCGATTAATTACAGATAATTTAAGGAAGGATAGTATGATTTCCAAAAAGTTATTGCTTATAGTAAACCCCCGCTCTGGTAGGGCTAAAATGAATACCGAGCTTTTAAAGGTGGTTGAAATTTTTTCGGCCGCCGATTATACCGTTACCGTTTACCCCACAAAAGCACAAGGGGATGCCACAGATTACCTTTTACAATTAACCGAAAGCGAATATGAGCTTATAGTAGTTTGCGGTGGTGATGGTACCCTTAACGAAGTTATTACAGGTATGATGCAAGCCGACTTGCAAATTCCTTTAGGATATATTCCGTCAGGCACCTTAAACGAATGGTCAAGCGGACTTAATATTTCCCGCAATATTGAAGCCGCCGCAAAAGACATAATAGACGGCAAAAAAATAAGGCTTGATATTGGCAAATTTGGGGATAGATATTTTTCCTATACCGCCTCATTCGGTGCCTTTACATCGGCTTCCTATTCTGCCCCGCAAGACGTTAAAAACGTTTTAGGACAGTCTGCCTATTTCTTTGAAGGTATCAAAAGCCTTGCGGCTATAAAGCCTATCCACGTAAAATGCAAATACGAAGGCGGCGAATTTGAAGGCGATTACCTTTTCGGCGCAATTTCTAACTCGATGTCGGTCGGTGGTATTGTTAAATACGATAAAACACCAGTCGAACTAAACGACGGCGAATTTGAAGTTTTTCTTATTAAAAACCCCGACAACGTTTTAAAATTGCAACCGATTATCGACGGTATTTTAAAACACGAATTTAACCGCGAAGGCATTGAATTTTTCAAAACAAAAAACCTTGTTATTGAAACTGACGAAAACCTTCCTTGGACGCTTGACGGCGAATTTGCCGAAACAAACGGCGAAATCAGTATCAGCAACGTCCACAACGCTATCACATTTATAGTACCATAAGAACGGAGAAAAATTATGTTTACAAGAGATATAGGTGTTGACCTCGGCACCGCAAATACACTCGTTTGCCTTAAGGGTAAAGGAATTATTTTAAGAGAGCCATCGGTTGTGGCTTACGATATAAGAAACGACGCGGTTAGAGCTGTTGGTCAAGAAGCTAAAGATATGATTGGCCGTACCCCAGGCTCTATCGTGGCTGTTCGCCCCTTGAAAAACGGCGTTATTGCCGACTTTGACGTTACCGCGGCAATGCTTAAAAGATTTATTAAAATCGCTGTTAAGGGTTCTTTTGTTTCACGTGTTCGTATGGTCATCACCACACCTTCGGGCGTTACCGAAGTTGAAAGCCGCGCAGTTTATGACGCAGCAAAGCAGGCGGGTGCTTATGATGTTGTATTAGTAGAAGAACCTATGGCTGCAGCTGTCGGCGCGGGTCTTCCCGTAAGTGACGCCACAGGTAATATGATTGTTGATATCGGTGGCGGCACAAGTGAAGTTGCCGTAATATCTCTTGGTGATATTGTTACCGCGCAGTCACTTCGTGTTGCGGGTGACGACCTTGACCAAGCTATCATTAACTACGTTCGCAGAAAACACAATTTGCTTATCGGTGAACGCACAGCCGAACAAATTAAAATTGAAATCGGCTCGGCAAAGCCTTATGAAGACGAACAAAGCATTGAAATAAGAGGTAGAAATCAGGTTGACGGCTTGCCTAAAAACATTGTTATTTCTTCCGAAGAAGTACGTATTGCCATGGCTGACACCGTTTCAAAAATTATTGACACTATTCGCCGCACACTTGAAAAAACCCCACCCGAACTTTCGGCTGATATTATTGACCGCGGCATTACCTTAACAGGCGGCGGCGCATTGCTTCGCGGACTTCCTGAGCTTATTGCCGAAGAAACCGGTATGCCCGTAACCGTTACCGCTTCTCCCCTTGATTGCGTTGTTTTAGGAACAGCGAAGCGTCTTGAATCAAACAGCGGTTTTGAAAATTACTCCTTCCGCAGAGGAAAAAGATTTAGATAATTGGAGACAAATAAATGCGTTTTTTCTTTCGCAGCAGACAGTTTAAAGTTATATTGACAATTTTTATAGCCTTAGTTGCTGTTTCTATAATATTCACACTAATCGGCAAATCAATTTCGCCGCAGTCTAACGTTATGGGCACAATTACTGCCCCCATTCGTTCGGCGGCCACGGGCATTTCAAACGCCGTTTCAAAATTTTTCGGTGCCATTGGTACCAATAACGAAATTACACTTCAAAATAACGAGCTTGAATCCCAAATAAACGACCTTCGCGAGCAACTTGCCGATTATGAAAACACCATAAAAGAAAATGAGTTTTATAAGGATTATCTTGAAATAAAGGAGCAAAATCCCGATTTTAAGTTTGCCGATGCCACCCTTATTTCAAAAGACCCTGCCGACCCGTATAAAGGTTTTGTAATAAACAAAGGCTCTTTGGACGGTATTTCGGCATACGACCCTGTTATAACCGACGCGGGTCTTGTTGGCTTTATCAGTGAAGTTGGTCTTACAACCTCAAAAGTAACCACCATATTAAGCCCCGATTTAAAGGTCGGCGCGCTCGACAACCGTACCGACGATTCGGGCATAATTTCAGGCTCGCTCGAAATTTCTAAAACAGGACATACTAAATTCCAAAATCTTTCCCGCTCTTGCGAGGTTGCCGTAGGCGACTATATTGTAACCTCGGGCGAAGGCATATTCCCCGGGGGCTTACTTATAGGCAGTGTTGAATCTATTGGTGAAGACCGTTACAACACCTCACTCTTTGCTTCGGTTAAACCATTTGTTGATATTGACTCTATTAGAAACGTTATGATTATTACCGAATTTAAGGGTCAAGGCAGTATTATTGATATTGAGGGCAAATAAAATGCACAAAAAGAAACATCCCTTTATCATTTTACTAAACATATTAATATTTTTGCTTGTTCTTTTGTTTTATTACACGGGCATTTTACCCCTTTCTATCAAAGGGATAACACCATTACTTATTTTACCGCTTCTTACCGCCTTTGCAATTTATCATTCCCCTATTACCTCGGCCCTTATAGGTCTTGCTTGCGGTATTTTTATGGATGCCTGTGCCATTGGAGCTTACTGCTTTAACGCCATTGTTTTATTGCTTATTGCAACCTTCGTGGCAGTTACTTCCAATAATCTTTTCAACAAAAACATTCAGTCAGCAGCTGTGCTTTCGCTAATCACAAGCGCTTTCTATTTTATAATGCGTTGGATTTGTTTCCACATAAGCAACGTTACTTTAAGTGATAACCTTATGTATCTTTTAAAGTATGCTTTCCCATCGGCTGTTTATAGCGCGGTATTTATTATTCCGCTCTACTATCTTTACAAATATTTCCACAAAATCACCTCTGAATAGGAAGGATTTTAAAATTGCCATTCAAAAAGAAAACCCCGTTTGCTACAACATTTTTATGTGTTTTAACAATAATCGCCCTGATTTTATTTTCAGCGCGCACCTATTTTATACAGGTCACAAATGCTGACGAATACACGGGTAAAGGCGTTAACGGTGCCACCTCTATCCGCACCGCCGTAATAAAAGCCCCCCGCGGCGAAATTGTTGACCGCTACGGCAGGCAAATTGCCATCAATCGCGACGGCTACAACGTTGTTTTTAATAAAGCCTACGTTAAGGAAGATATTAACGATACCATTTTGGCGGTATTAAAGCTTTGCAAAGAATACGATACCGACTGGAAGGACGACCTTCCTTTAAGTGCAAAATCGCCCTATGGCTTTAAAAAGAGTGAATCTACCGAAAAATTGCTTTCTACCTTAAATTTGGCACACTATGCCACCGCCGAAAACTGTTTTGACGCTTTGGTAGAAAAATTTAAACTTCAAGATTACTCCAAAAGCCAACAGCGCAAAATTATGGGCGTGCGCTACAGTATGCTTATTGCCGATTTTTCAATTTCAAATCCATTTACCCTTTCGGAAGACGTTTCGACCGAGCTTATGCGAAAAATTTCGGAATGTGCATTTGCCTTAAACGGCGTTACTATTGAAGTCGCACCTTTTAGAGAATATACCGATACCACCCTTGCAGTAAATCTTATAGGTACCGTTGGCCCGATTTATGAAGAAGACTGGCAAGAATATAAGGAAAAAGGCTATTCCTTTAACGACAAGGTGGGCAAAAGCGGTATTGAAAAATGGGCAGAAGAATACCTGCGCGGTACCGACGGCGAAATTACCTATTATCTTGATTCTAAGGGTAATATCATCACAAGCGAAATCACAAAAGAGCCTATCGCAGGTAAAACAGTTATGCTTTCGCTCGACAAAAGCCTTCAAAAAACGGCGCAAAATTCCCTTAAAGAAAAGGTTAAAAGCCTTCAAGCACAGGGCGGTAGCTGTAAAGCCGCCTGCGCAGTTGCTATAGATATTGACACCGGCAAGGTACTTGCAGCCGCCAATTATCCCACTTATGATTCGGCAACAATGAACAAAAATTACGACAAGCTTCAGTCTGACCCCGCAAAGCCGCTTATGAACAGGGCCTTTACGGGTGTTTATCCGATAGGCTCAACCATAAAACCCGCCGTGGCTATTGCGGCAATGCAAAACAACCTTTACCACGTGGGTGAAACGGTGAAATGCGTTCAAACCTACGATTATTTTGACGATTATAAGCCCAAGTGCCTGCACTACCATAGCCATATCGCACTTAACAACGCCTTGGCGCTTAGCTGTAACTACTTCTTCTT
>JAZRBQ010000052.1:0-11847 GCA_045635145.1 Acutalibacteraceae bacterium
ACAGTGCATACTGTTTAATATAGAAGTGCCGAAAGGCACGCAAAAGAAGTTGGTGTTGATTGCGGCGAGGGTCCACCCGTTCCCATACCGAACACGGAAGTTAAGCTCGCTTGCGCCGAAGATACTTGGCGGGAGGCTGCCTGGGAAAATAGGTAGACGCCAACACAAAGAGATGTAACTTTGTTACATCTCTTTCTTTTTTTATTGAAATATAACGAAAAAGTGTTATAATGTTTTGTGTTAAAGGAAGTGACGAAAATGAGTGAACGTACTATTGCCGCTATTGCAACACCTTTGGGAGAGGGCTCTTTGGGTGTTATCAGAATATCGGGCGACAAGGCTATCCAAATTGCTGACAAGGTTTTTTGTGCCTTTTCGGGCAAGGCTTTGTGTGAATTATCGGGTTATTCGGCGGCTTATGGCGAAATAAAGGAAAATGATAAGGTTTTAGACGACGGCGTTGCACTCGTTTTCCGTGCACCTAAAAGTTATACAGGCGAAGACGTGGTAGAAATTTCTATCCACGGCGGTCGTTTAATGCTTAAAGCGGTTTTACGTCTTATTTTGCAAAACGGCGCCTTTATGGCAGAACCGGGTGAATTTACAAAGCGTGCCTTTTTAAATGGCAAGCTTGATTTAACCAAGGCTGAAAGTATAATGGGTCTTATCAGCGCTAATAGTGAGGCTGAATTAAGACTTTCCCGTGCGGCACATATTGGTGGAGTTAGTCGCAAAATTGATAAAATCGAAGCTGATTTAGTTTCGGCAGGGGCATCTATTGCGGCGTTTTCGGATTACCCTGATGAAGACATCGAAGGTCTTGATTACGATAACTTCCTTAAAATGCTTGAAAACGCCAAGGTTCAGGTTGAAAATATGCTTTCTACCTATGATGCGGGTAGAATTTTGCGCGAGGGTATTGATACTGTAATAGTAGGTAAGCCAAACGTTGGTAAATCTACCTTAATGAATATGCTAAGCGGTGCTGAACGCTCGATTGTAACCGACGTTGCAGGTACAACCCGTGACGTTATTGAAGACACCGTAACGGTAGGGGATATTAAGCTTCGACTTGCCGATACGGCAGGTATTCACGAAACCGACGATACGGTCGAAAGCATTGGTGTGGAGCGCGCGAAAGAGCGAATTGACAATGCCGAGCTTGTTTTGGCGGTGTTTGACGGTACTTCGGCGCTTGATGGCGATGATTTGGATTTGCTCGAAAGTGTGAAAAATAAAAATACCATTGTGGTTGTTAACAAAACCGACCTTGAAAGCAATATTGATATGTCGGTGTTCGGCGGTATGCGTGTGGTTGCGGTTTCGGCAAAGAATAACACGGGTTATAACGAATTGGCAAGCGTAATTGCTGAAATTTCGGGTACTGCTAATCTTAACCCCGACACTGCGGTTCTTATAGGTGAGCGCCAACGCGCTTGCGCGGAACGTGCATTAGATGCGGTAAATGAAGCCATCGGCGCTTTAACAATGGGGCAGACAATGGATGCCGTAGGTATTTGTGTTGATGACGCTTTGGCAGCATTGTTTGAACTTACAGGCAAGCGTGTTACAAATGAGGTTGCCGACGAAATCTTCCGTAAATTCTGCGTAGGAAAATAAATTTAAGAGTATATTAAAACCGACTGTAATCAGTCGGTTTTTTGTTTGCATTTATGAACCTGGTATGAACTATTTGTTAATAGTCAGAGAAAGTCAAAGAAATTTTGCGAAAACTATTGACAAATGGAAAAATGTGCATATAATAGTAACTGTTAGCACTCGCGAGTGTAGAGTGCTAAAAAAGAAACGGGGTGACAAAAATCGAGTTAACTCCACGAAAACAGGCAGTTTTAAAGGCTATTGTAAAGGCTTATATCGAAACGGGCGAGCCGATAGGCTCTAAGATTCTTACAAGCCTTATCGAAAATGCGCCGTCCTCGGCAACACTTCGAAATGAGATGAGCGAGCTTGTAAGTATGGGGCTTTTAGCACAACCACATACTTCGGCGGGAAGAATCCCTACAAGCGCAGGTCTTAAATTGTATGTAAACAACCTGATGCAAAAAAGCGATATTTTATCGGACCATAAGGAGTTTATTGATAGCCGATTTGAACAGGTGAACGAAATGCCCGAAAAAATACCCGCAAAAGCAGGGGAAATACTTTCGGATTTAACGCATTTACCTGTTATTGCTTGTGTTATAACGCCCGAAGCATCAACTATTAAGAAAATCGAGCTTTTGAATCTTAGTCGTAACACAGTAATGCTTGTGGTATTGACTAACGATTCCAGAACCCGCAACCGTATTTTCCGTTTAGGCGACAATATTACACCTAAAATGCTTGAGCGTTTTAAGGATATTGTAAACACCAAAATAAAGGGTAAGCCGTTGGAAGAACTGAATATCGGCTATATGCAAAGTCTTGTGGCTTCGGTTGGGTTTGATGCTTTTGAACTAATGCCTTTATTTAATGTTTTGTTTGAAACAGCAAACGAGATTGAAAATATGTCGGTTGATTTGAGCGGCGTTTCGCGCCTTTATAATATATGCGGTAACGAAGAAGCCGCAAGGCGAATTATATCGCTTGTTGATAGTCGCGACCCGATAATATCGCTCTTTGAACGTATGGGCGACGGGGTTGTATTCGGTAAGGATACAGGCTATAGCGAGCTTCACGACGATACGCTTATAGCGGCAAAGTTTGGTAATAATAAATATAAGGGATACATTGCAGTAATTGGGCCTGACCGCCTTTCTTACGAACAAATTATTCCGACTATTGAATATACTGCAAATAAGTTAAGTGTTCTTTTAGATAAGGCACAAAAGGATATGGAGGATTGATTTTGGTGGCTGAGGAAGTAAAAACCCCAGAAGAAAAGGTAAAACCTGAAAAGAAGAAAAACAAAAAAGATTTGGAAATTGAAAATTTAAAGACTGAACTTGACCAAAAGAACGATTTGCTTTTACGCACCGCGGCTGAGTTTGATAACTTTAAAAAGCGTACCGAACGCGAAAAAGCAGGTATTGCTGAGTTTGCAAAGGCGGGTTTAATTAAACAGCTTTTGCCGATACTTGATAATATAGACCGTGCGTCCGCTGCCGAAAAGGACACTCCCGACTATATTAAAGGTATTGAAATGATAGTAAAGCAGTTTGAAGGTATTGCTGCTAATTTAGGTATTACTGAAGTTGCACAGGTAGGGGATACATTCAACCCCGAAATGCACGAAGCGGTAATGCATATCGAGGACGAAACCTTAGGCGAAAACGTTATTGCTGACGTTTTGCAAAAGGGATATAAAATAGGGGATACGGTTATCCGTGCCGCTATGGTTAAAGTTGCTAATTAAAAGATTTATATATTACATTAAGGAGAATTTATTATGGGAAAAATTATTGGTATTGACTTAGGTACAACAAACTCTTGCGTAGCAGTTATGGAAGGTGGCGAACCTGTTGTAATCGCTAACGCTGAAGGCGGAAGAACTACTCCTTCCGTTGTAGCATTTTCAAAGACAGGCGAGCGAATGGTTGGTCAGGTTGCAAAGCGTCAGGCTATTACCAACCCCGACAGAACAATCGCTTCTATCAAACGCGATATGGGTACTTCAAACACCGTTGAAATTGACGGCAAAAAGTACACTCCTCAAGAAATTTCGGCTATTATTTTACAAAAATTAAAGGCTGATGCAGAGGCTTACCTCGGCACAACCGTTACCGAAGCTGTGATCACTGTTCCTGCTTACTTTACCGACGCTCAGCGTCAGGCTACTAAGGACGCAGGTAAGATTGCAGGTCTTGAAGTTAAGAGAATTATTAACGAACCTACCGCTGCAGCTTTGGCTTACAGCATCGACAAGGAAGACGACCAAAAGATTATGGTTTACGACCTTGGCGGCGGTACATTTGACGTTTCTATTATCGAAATGGGCGACGGCGTTCAAGAAGTACTTGCTACTGCAGGTAACAATAAGCTCGGCGGCGACGACTTTGATAAGCGCGTTATGGACTATATCGTAGCAACCTTTAAGGCTGAACAGGGTATTGACCTTTCAGGCGATAAGATGGCTATGCAACGTGTTAAGGAAGCCGCTGAAAAGGCTAAGATTGACCTTTCGGGTATGACTACAACCGATATCAATCTTCCCTTTATTACTGCTGACTCTACAGGTCCTAAGCACTTTGAAACCACTTTAACCCGCGCTAAGTTTAACGAACTCACCGCTGATTTAGTAGAAGCTACAATGGCTCCTGTACGTCAAGCTATCGCTGACTCGGGTCTAGAGAAGGGCGAAATCAATAAGGTGCTTATGGTTGGCGGTTCTTCAAGAATCCCCGCTGTTCAAGAAGCAGTTAAAAACTTTATGGGTAAAGAACCCTTCAAGGGCATCAACCCCGATGAATGTGTAGCATTAGGCGCGTCTTTACAAGCCGGTGTATTAGGCGGCGACGTTAAGGGTCTTCTTCTCTTAGACGTTACACCTCTTTCATTAGGTATTGAAACGATGGGTGGTATTTCCACAAAGATTATTGATAGAAACACAACCATCCCCGCTAAGAAGAGCCAAATCTTCTCAACTGCTGCAGACGGTCAAACTTCAGTAGAAGTACACGTTCTTCAGGGTGAACGTGAATTTGCACGCGACAATAAGACCCTTGGTGTATTCCACCTTGACGGCATTGCATCTGCTCCTCGCGGTGTACCTCAAATCGAAGTAACCTTCGATATCGACGCTAACGGTATTGTTCACGTATCTGCTAAGGATTTAGGAACAGGTAAGGAAAATGATATTACTATCACTTCTAACACCAATATGTCTAAGGACGATATTGATAAGGCAGTAAAAGAAGCTGAAGAATATGCGGCTGAAGATAAGAAGCGCCGTGAAGCCGTTGACGTTCGCAACAATGCTGACCAAATGATTTACACAACCGAAAAGACAATTACCGACCTTGGCGATAAGATTACCGAAGAAGAAAAGAATAAGCTTAATACCGCTAAGGATGCGCTCAAAGAAGCATTAAAGGGCGAAGATATTGACGCTATTAAGGCAAAACAAGAAGAATTGCAAAAGGAAATCTTTGCTTTAAGCGAAAAGATTTACAAGGCTGCTAACCCACAAGGCGCACCCACAGGCGAAGCACAAAATGCCGACCCTAACGTTTATGAAGCAGACTTTACTGACGTAGAAGACAAATAATTCCCACGGGGAAATTTGTAGGGGAGGGGTCACCCCTCCCGTAAATTAGACATATTTATAAGCGGGAGGCGAAACGCCTCCCCTACACGTTATAAATATTAGGAGAATTGTTTTGGCGGATAAAAGAGATTATTATGAAGTCTTGGGTGTCGATAAATCGGTATCCGACGACGAATTAAAAAAAGCATATAGAAAAGCGGCTAAAAAATATCATCCCGACTTAAATGCGGGCGATGCCGAAGCCGAAAAAGCCTTTAAAGAGGTTAACGAAGCGTATGAGGTTTTATCCGACAAGGATAAGCGTGCTCGTTACGACCAATTCGGTCACGCGGGTGTTGACCCCAACTTCGGCGCGGGTGGCGGCTACGGCGGCAGCGGTTTTGGCGGCGGCTTCCAAGATTTTGGCGATTTGGGTGATATTTTCAGCTCCTTTTTTGGTGGTGGTTATGGCGGTGGCGGACGTCGCTCTAACCCCAATGCACCACGCCGCGGTAACGATACTGCAACAAACGTTGTAATATCCTTTGAAGAAGCGGCAAAGGGCTGTAAAAAGGCTGTTAAAGTTACTAAAATTGACACCTGTGACGAATGTAACGGCACAGGCGCTAAAAAAGGTACTACCGTTAAAACCTGCCCCATTTGTCACGGTAGCGGTCAGGTTGCATCGGCACAGCGCACCCCCTTTGGTGTTATTCAAACCCAACAGGTTTGCAGCCAATGTCACGGTAGCGGTAAAATTATTGAAACACCTTGTTCTAAATGTAATGGCAAGGGCAGAATAAGACATACTGTAGAAAAGACTGTAGAGATACCTGCGGGTATTGACGACGGTCAGGTAATTAACATACGCGGTGGCGGCGACAGCGGTGTGAACGGTGGACCTTCGGGTGATCTTCACATTAACGTAAGCGTTCGTCCGCACCCAATTTTCGAACGTGACGGATATGATATTTACTGTGAAATTCCTATAACCTTCACTCAAGCGGCATTGGGCGACGAAATTACCGTACCCACCCTTGATGGTAAGGTTAAGTTTTCTATCCACGAAGGCACGCAACCCGGTGACGAATTTAAGCTTCGCGGTAAGGGTATTCAGCGCCTTAATTATTCAGGCAAGGGCGACCTTTACGTTAAAATTGTGGTAGAAGTACCTAAAGACCTTTCAAAAGCTCAAAAGGAAAAATTAAAGGAATTTGAAGCGGTTACAGACGCTAAAAATTATAAAAACCAAAGAAGCTTTATGGATAAATTAAGGGATTTCTTTGATTAAAAGAAAAAGCATAATGGAGAAACTGATTAATCTCCATTATGCTTTTAATTTTTTATTTTGCAATTTTTTCAAGGTCTTTTCTGTTGCCCAAAACAAGCAGATGTTCATCAGGCTTAAAGGTGTAGTTTACGTCAAACAAGGGGATGACAACACCATCTTTTTTATAGGCTATAATATTTAGGTTATATTTATTCCTAAAATCAAGCTCTATTACGGTTTTTCCTAACCATTTTTTGTGTGGCTGAATTTCAAAAATGCAGTAGTCATCGGCGATATTGATGTAATCAAAAACGTGTTCGGCACATTCGATTCTTGATATTTTGCGGCAAATATCTCTTTCGGGGTATATTATGCGGTCAGCACCGCTTCTAAGCAAGAATTTTTCTTCAATTTGGCGGTTGGCGGTACTGTATATTTTTTTGGCGCCTAACTCTTTAAGCAAATCGGTTATTTCAAGGCAGGCTTGAAAATAGTCTTCAATACAAACAAAGCAAACGTCAAAGTCTTCAACGCCCAAGCCTTCCAGTACGTTGCGGTTGGTGCAGTCGCATACACGTGCGGTAACTACGGCGGAGCTTGCGTTTTCCACCTTAGCGGGATTAATGTCTGCTATCATAATTTCACAGTTGTTTTGACTTAGCTCTTCGCATAAATGGTTGCCGAGTGAACCCATGCCTATAATTAAAAATGATTTCATAAAATACTCCTTTAAATTTAACCTATTGTAATTGATTCAGAAGGATATGTGATTGGCGGATTTTTCTTCTTTTCAAATAGCGCCGAAGCGAATGATACACTACCAACCCTTCCGCAGTACATAAGAATTATTAAAACAGTTTGTGAAACGCTGCCCAGGGTGGTTGTAACTCCCGCTGTTAGACCGACTGTGCTTATGGCAGAAAAGGTTTCGATAAAAATATTAGAAAGTGATATTGGCTCACAAGCGGCGATTATGAATGCACCTGTAAGCGCCAATGAAAGATTGATTGTGGTTACAAGCAATGCTTTTTTTAGAAATTCACTTTTAATACTTTTTTTGAATGCTGATATGCTATCCTTGCCCTGTACCGAAGAAACTACAAAAGCGAATATTATGAAAAATGTGGTTGTTTTAATACCACCCGCGGTCGAACCCGAGCTACCACCGATAAACATTAAGATAACGGTTAAAAGCTTTGACGCTTCTGAAAGCGAGGCAATATCAACACTGTTAAAGCCTGCGGTTCGCGGTGTTACGGCACTGAAAAAGCTATTGAGCAGTTTTGAAGAAAAGGACATATCTGAAAAAGACTTGTTGTGCTCAAAGATGAAGAATAATATACTGCTTGAGAGAAGCAAGCCAAAGGAAACACTTAGAACAATTTTGCTGTGTAAATTAAGTTTTTTAAAGCGAAAACGTTTTATGCTAAGGTCGTCCCAAACAAGAAAACCAAGACCACCGATAATGATAAGCGCCGAAATAACCAAAATAACAAGCGGGTCGTTATTGAAAGATACAAGTGAATTAAAGGGTGTGGGCGAGCCTAATAGGTCAAACCCCGCATTACAAAAGGCAGAAATCGAATGGAATATGGCGTAATATATGCCTTTTGGTAAGCCAAAGATTGAAATAAAACGTATAGATAAAAGCGCCGCACCAATAAGTTCAATGACGAGTGAACCTAAAAATATTTTTTTAACAAGTGTGGAAAAATTATTCATACGGGTGGTATTTATGCTTTCAGCCATTATAACCTTTTCACGCAAGCCGTGTTTGCGTATAATTAGCCTGTAAAATACCGTTGCAATGGTCATATAGCCCAGACCGCCCAACTGAATAAGGCACAAAATGACTATTTGACCAAAAAGCGACCAATAGCTTACGGTGTTTTCTAGAATAAGGCCTGTAACACAAGAAGCCGAAACCGAAGTGAACAAAGCGGTGCCAAAAGGTGCGCTTGATCCTGAATTTGTAGCTATAGGAAGCATAAGCAAAAGTGTGCCCGCAAGCGCAATTAAAAAATAACCTAATGCAATAATTTGTATATGTGAAAGTGCTCTGCGTTTCATTAAATCACCTAACTTATAAACTAAAAAAATTATAGCATACTTATTATACGATTTCAACATTGCAAATTAATATTTATGGATATTAAGGGTTAAAAGGTTATACTTGCAAAATTCACAAAATGATGATATACTAAAAACGAATAAATGTTCGCAAGGAGTATTTTTTATGTCTAAAAGACCTCTAACCGAAAAACAACAAAGCGTTTATAATTTTATAGTAAAGCAAATGGCGGGCGGTTTTCCACCCACTGTGCGCGAAATTTGTAATAACACAGGTATTAAATCCACCTCAACCGTTCACGGTATTTTAGGTGTTTTGGAGGAAGAAGGCTATATTGTGCGTGACGCCAAGTATTCCAGAGCTATTAAGCTTGATATGGGGTATGATTCTTCGATGGTTCCGCTTGTGGGCAAAATTACCGCAGGTAAACCGATTTTAGCGGTAGAAGAAATAGAAGATTATATTCCTTATCCCTCTAAGGATGCCGACGGTCTTTTTGCCCTTAAGGTTGTGGGATATAGCATGAAAAACGCGGGTATTTTGGACGGCGATATTATCGTTGCTGATAAAAACTCCCCTTGCCGCAGTGGTGATATTGTTGTTGGTATGGACGGGGAAGAGGCAACCGTAAAACGCCTTTTAATCAAAGATAAAACGGTTATTTTTATGCCCGAAAATGAGGATTTTCAGCCCATTTATCCCGAAAACCCCACCGTGCTTGGCAAGGTTGTGGGCAGTTATAGAAAGTATTAAGGTGCAGTATGAAATTTGTTGAACTTTTTACCGACGGCGCTTGCTCGGGTAATCCCGGTCCCGGTGGTTGGGGAGCGGTGCTTAGGTATAACGGACGCGAAAAAGAGCTTTCGGGTGGCGAAAGGGAAACCACCAACAACCGAATGGAATTAACCGCCGCTATTATGGGACTTGCGGCCTTAAAGGAACCGTGTGAAGTGCGCCTTGTTACCGACTCTAAGTACGTGGCTGACGGCATTACAAAGGGTTGGGCAGAGTCTTGGCGCAAAAATAACTGGCGTAAGGCTGACAAAAAGCCTGCCTTAAACCCTGATTTGTGGGAGCGGCTTTTGGACCTTGTAAATACCCACAAGGTTACTATTGAATGGGTAAAAGGTCACGCAGGTCACCCCGAAAATGAGCGTTGCGACCAATTAGCAGTGGCTTATTATAAAAATTTACAGGAGAATTTATGAATATAGCATTTTACACGTTGGGTTGTAAAGTAAATCAGTACGAAACTCAGGTTATGCGTGAAGCCTTTATAAAGCGTGGGCATACCGCGGTTCCTACTTCGGCGCAGTTTGACGCGGTGGTTATAAACTCTTGCACCGTAACGGCTGAAAGTGACCGCAAAACTCGTCAGGTTTTAAACCGCTTTCGCAAAGAGCATCCCGAAGCGGCGATTGCCCTTACAGGTTGTATGGTGCAGGCTAACGTAAAAAAATCGGAAGAGCTTAAAAATGCCGATATTATAATCGGCAATACCGACGTTTTAAAGGTTGTTGACAGCGTTGAAAAATTTTTGAGTGACGGCGAGCCGATTTTCAAGGTAGAAAAACACGAGCGCACCGAACGCTTTAACACACCTAATATAACCGAATTTGCCGAACGCACCCGCGCTTATATGAAGATTGAAGACGGTTGCGATAGATTTTGCACCTATTGTATTATTCCTACCGCGCGCGGTTGGGTACGTTCAAAACCGTTAGAAGAAATAAAACAAGAAGCCGAAGATTTGGCTAAAAACGGCTTTGTTGAAATTGTGCTTGTGGGTATAAATTTGACTTCCTACGGCAAGGGGGAAGATTTCGATATTTGTGATGCCGTTTCGGCGGTGGCGCAGGTTGATGGTATTAAAAGAGTAAGACTCGGCTCGTTAGAGCCCGACCACATTACCGACCAAATGCTTTTGCGATTCAAGGAATGTGAAAAGTTTTGTCCGCAATTCCATTTGTCTTTGCAGTCGGGTAGTTACAGGACTCTTGAGCGTATGAACCGCCATTACGACACGGAATTTTACCGCGATTTAGTTGAAAGAATTAGAAAGATGTTCCCCGATAGCGCAATTACTACCGATATTATGGTGGGTTTTGCGGGGGAAACCGATGAAGAATTTGCCGAAAGTGTGGATTTCGCTAAAGAAATCGGCTTTGCTAAGGCGCACATTTTTGCATACTCTCGCCGTGAGGGTACGGTGGCTTATGGGTTACCTAATCAGGTTACAAACGCCGTGAAATCCGAGCGTTCAAAGAGAATGATTGAAACGACACTGCAAACCGAGTACGAATTTTTGGATAGGTATTTGGGTACTAACCAAAACGTACTTTTCGAGCAGGAACAAGACGGCTTTTTTTACGGTTATACTGAAAATTATTGCCGTGTTAAAGTTAAATCACAAGGTATTACCACGGGCGAAATCTTGTCGGTTAAAATCACAGACAGGGAAAATGACGTGCTTGTAGGTGAAATATAATAATGCGTAATTCGTAATGCGGAATTCGTAATTTAGAATTGTATGATATTTTTTATAGATTTTGGAAGGGTGTAATAGCCCTTCCTTTATTTTTATAAAAAATTTCGCAGGTGTAAAGAAAAAAACTTGACAGCCGTAAAGTTTTGTGTTATACTCTCTAAGGTTTGATAAAAGGTGGGGTGTAAAATGGCAAAAAATCTTCATATTTCCGCCTTGCTTGACGTTTACGGCGCCTTCTTGGGCGACAAGCCGCGAACCCTTACTGAATACTATTATAACGAAGATTTATCCCTTTCGGAAATTGCCGAAAACGAGGGGATAACCCGTCAGGGTGTGCGCGACCAGATAAAGCGCGCCGAAGCACAGCTTTTATCTTTAGAAGAAAAGTGCGGTTATTGTGAAAAATTTTCGCGGCTTAAAGAATTATCGTTATCCTGCAAGGATGACGAAAAGGCTTTTGGCGAAATGCTTGATATTATAAATAATTTGTAAGGAGTGTAATTTATGGCGTTTGACAATTTATCAGATAAGCTGGCATCCGTGTTTAAAAAATTACGCTCTCGTGGTAAGTTATCGGAGTCGGACGTAAAGGCGGCAATGCGTGAAGTGCGCCTAGCCCTTTTAGAAGCCGACGTTAACTATAAGGTTGCTAAAGACTTTACCAACACCGTTACCGAAAAATGCATTGGTGAAAACGTGATGGAAAGTCTTACCGCGCCCCAAATGGTTATTAAAATTGTTCGTGACGAATTAACCGCTTTAATGGGTAGCGAACAGGCAAGACTTAAGATTTCTAATAAAATCCCAACCGTTATTATGATGTGCGGTTTGCA
>JAZRBQ010000053.1:0-15377 GCA_045635145.1 Acutalibacteraceae bacterium
GTTCAACCACTTTGCCCGCATGCAGGAGCGTATTACCGATTTTGTGGTGCGCAATTCTAAAATAAGTAAAGAAAGCTTTACTTCCCTTATGATGAACACGGGCGAAATGGTAACCGACGTTGGCTCGGTGCTTTCGGGCGAAAAGGCGGTAGCAACAGGGCTTATGGACGCCGTTGCCAACCTTTCGCAAGTGCTTTCTGAACTTTATGAACTAATAGAAAACAAAGGTTAATTTAAATATAAAATTAAGGAGAATTTTATGGCTTCAAAAAAGAAAAGCAGTAAAAAAACTACCAAAAAGCAATCAAGGGCTACGGCACGCGCCGAAGGTAACCGTCAGTTATATTCGGTAGTGTGGTTTGCCGTTGCAATTTTCTTGCTTTGCATAGTGTTTATTAAAGGTCAAAATATTTGGACCTTTATACATAATTTTATTTTTGGTGTATTTGGCGTTACCGCATATTTTTACCCCTTCCTTTTAGGCTTTATTGCGGTTATGTTCGCCACCGACAAAATGGGTTCTTCTATCAAAGCCAAGATAATTGAAGGCTCTTCTATTGTGGTTTTAATCGGTGCTATTGTTGATATTTTTGCCACCAAGGTTTCCGACGTATCGTTTTGGAAATATTTGGCGCTTGCATATCAAAACGGCGTAGCGCTTAAAAACGGTGGTTTCTTAGGCGCACTTATCGGCAAACCGATTTATTTGGCATTTGGCAAAACCGGTGCTTTAATCACACTATTTTTGCTTATCTTCGTGCTTTTGATGATACTCACTTCAACCACGCTGATTACACTCTTTAAGCGTATTGCAAACCCCGTGGTATCGGTTAAAAAACACGCCGAAGAAGCATACGCCAACAGGCAGGAAGAAGAAAACAACCGCCAATTTAATATTGATATTCCTGTGGATGACGGCCCGAAAGAACGCAAAAAACAACGTGAGCAAATGTCACCGCAACAAAAAAGACTTATTGATGCATATCAAGGCAAGGAAACCGCTCCCGAAGCTGTTACATATCCCGAAGGCAGCGAAGACAAGAAAAAGCTTGACACCGCTTTAAAAACCGCTGCCGAAGAAGAAAAACCCGTTATTGACTTCAAGGCAGAAACCCAAATCTTTACCGAAGAGGTTAAGGATTCGGACGAGGAGACCGAAGGCAATTATCTTTTCCCGCCGTTAAGCCTTCTTAAAGCCCCAACCACCACTGGTAACTACGTAGGGCAAGACAGCACCGTCACCGCTGAACATTTGGTTAACACCCTTAAAAGCTTTGGCGTTGAAACAAGAATTGTTGATATAAGCCACGGACCTACCGTAACAAGATACGAACTTCAACCCTGCGCGGGTGTTAAAATCAGCCGTATTACCGCCCTTGCGGACGACATTGCCCTTAACCTTGCGGCAGGCAACGTGCGCATTGAAGCGCCTATCCCCAACAAAGCGGCAGTTGGTATTGAAGTACCTAATAAAGAGAAAAACACCGTTACTATACGCGAAATCCTTGAAGCGCCCGAATTTGTTTCGGCTAAATCCAAGCTTACCGTTGCCTTGGGTAAGGATATCAGCGGCAATATTATTACTACCGATATTGCTAAAATGCCACACGGTCTTATCGCGGGTGCTACGGGCTCGGGTAAATCGGTTTGCACAAACTCGATTATCATAAGCCTTTTATACAAAAATTCGCCTGAAGAATTAAAGCTTTTGCTTATCGACCCCAAAACAGTTGAATTTGAGCCATACAATGGCATTCCACACCTTTTGGTACCTGTTGTTACCGACCCCAGAAAAGCCGCGGGTGCTCTCGGTTGGGCGGTAAGCGAAATGGAAAAGCGTTACAAAATGCTTTCCGACCGCAAGGTGCGTAATATTGAAGAATACAATGCCTTTGTCGAAACACTTGAAGACGAAGAAATCGAAAAAATCCCATATATCGTTATCATCATTGACGAGCTTGCCGACCTGATGCAAACCGCATCTAAGGAGGTTGAAGACTCTATTGCGCGAATTGCCGCAAAGGCGCGCGCGGCAGGTATGCATATGATTTTGGCAACCCAACGCCCATCGGTTGACGTTATTACAGGTGTTATTAAGGCGAATATCCCCACCAGAATCGCCCTTACCTGCTCTTCACAAATCGACAGCCGTACTATTATTGACTCGGCAGGCGCCGAAAAATTGCTCGGTCGCGGCGATATGCTTTTCGACCCTGTTGGCGCTACTAAGCCAAACCGTTTGCAAGGCTGTTTTGTAAGCAACGAAGAAATTAAGAGCGTGGTTGACTTTATTAAGGGCGACCGCCCCGCAAACTATGACGACGACGTTATGTTTGAGATTGAACGTCAAGCAGCGATTGACAAGAAGCAAAAAACCGGCTTGGCTGAAGACGGTCCGTCCGACGACCCGATGATTAAAGAAGCCATTCGCGTAGTGGTCGAAAACGGTCAGGCATCAACCTCACTCTTGCAACGCAAATTAAAATTGGGTTATGCCCGCGCGGCACGAATTGTGGACGAAATGGAAGCCCGCGGTGTTGTCGGCCCATACGAAGGCTCGAAGCCCCGCAAGGTGCTAATCACCCCTGAACAGTTAATGGAAATGGAACTTTCAAGCGATGAATAGCGCCAAAACCGCAAAGCAAAGAAAGGCATTTGTCTTTACCGCTTTGATTACGGTTGCGATTTTCGCGCTGCTACTCTATGCAACATTTAATCCTTTAAAATTTTATCGCCTTTGGAATAACAATGGCAAATTTGACACCACACAGGATTTTGTGAAATTTTTGGACGTTGGCCAAGGCGACTGCACCCTTATTTACAGCAACGGCTTTAGCGCGGTTATTGACCTTGGCGAAGCCACCACCGCGAATGACGTGTGTATGGACCTTTTTGATTGTGAAATTAAGACCATTGACGCGCTTTTAATATCGCATCTACACTCCGACCACGTTGGCGCGCTACCCAAAATAGCCGAGCTTTTCCCGATTGACAGCCTTATTATGCCCGACATTAACGAGCAAAGCATTATATCGGCACAAAATGGCAAAAAGCTTGCCATAACAAACGGAGCCGATTTTTACAGGGCAAAGCAGGGCATAAACTTTAACATTGGCGAGTTTGAAATTACTATGCTTGCCGCATTTCACGATTCTACCAACGAAAACAACCGCTCGCCCTTTATTATGGCAAAAATTGGCGGAGTTAAGTTTTTGTTCACAGGTGACGCCGAGCGCAAAGCCGAAAAACTGCTTTTAAATGAAAATCTTAACCTTGATTGTGACGTTTTAAAGGTTTCGCACCACGGCAGTAATACTTCAACCGGCAAAGATTTTCTAAAAGCAACCACACCCGAATACGCCATTATATCGGTTGGCGAAGATAACGCCTACCGCCACCCACACTCGCAAACCGTTGATTTACTTAAAAACAGTAAAATCGAAGTTCTTCGCACCGACCAAAGCGGCGATATTACCTTTGGCATTTTAAACGGCGAAATAACCGTAACTAAAGAAAAATAAATTATAGGTGATTTTATGTATTATTTAGGTATTGACTTGGGCGGCACCAACATTGCCGCAGGTATTGTTGACGACAACTATAAAATTATTAAAAAGGATAAAACCCCCACAAAAGCACAACGTCCGATTGGTGAGATTATGGACGATATGGCAGCTTTATGTGAACGATTGGTTAAGGCTTGCGGTTTGAGCTTTGAAGACATTGCCTATGCCGGTATCGCTTCCCCCGGCTCTATCGACCCCGAAAATCAGGTTGTGCATTACGCCAACAACCTTCCTATGAACGAATTCGCCATTGGTGACGAGCTTAAAAAACGCATTCCGCTTAAAGCGGTTTACCTTGAAAACGACGCCAACGCAGCCGCTTTAGCCGAAGCTAAGGCAGGTGCAGGCAAAGGCTGTGGCGACCTTGTTATGATAACACTCGGCACGGGTGTTGGCGGCGGTGTTGTAATTGGCGGCAGGTTGTTTTCCGGCTTTAATTACACCGGCGCCGAGCTTGGCCACACCGTAATTGAATTTGGCGGCAAGCCCTGTTCTTGCGGAAGAAAGGGTTGCTTTGAAGCATATTGCTCGGCTACGGGTCTTAAAAATATGACCGCCGAAAAATTGCAAGAAACCAAAGACACTATTATGTGGGAAATGGTCGGCGGCGACATTAATAATATTAGCGGTCGCACCGCATTTGACGCTTCTAAAAAGGGTGACAAGGCGGGCAAAGAGGTTGTTGAAACCTATATCGAATACCTTGCTTGCGGTATTACCAATATGGTAAATATCTTCCAACCCCAAGTGCTTTGCATTGGCGGCGGTGTTTGCGGCGAAGGCGATTATCTTTTAAAACCCCTTATAAAATTGGTCGAGCGTGACCAATATGGCTTTGCACACCAAACCAAGCCCTGCCAAATTAAGATTGCAGAGCTCGGTAACGATGCGGGTATCATCGGCGCGGCAGTATTAGGACTATAAAAAAAGCAGGGTTTAAACCCTGCTTTTAAAATTTATAAACAATAACACAAAAAGAGCAGTCAAAAAAAGACTGCTCTTTTCGCGTTAAAGACAAAGGAAAAATATTTAAGCAATGTGCTTTTTAACGTTTTGTGTTTTAATAACGCGTAAACGCTTGCGGCGCAAACGAGACAAAACCTTTTCTTCAAACGCTACAAGGCGTTCTTCATTAAAAAGGCCCCAAATAATAAATGCCGCAACACCAATTTCAAAAAAAGTTCTAATAATATCCGCAAAAGTCATTTTAATTACCTCCCGAACATTTGTTCGTTGTCCTTATTATAGTATGTATTTTGTCGAAAGTCAAGTGTTTCTTTAAAAAAATTTAACTTTTTTTCCTTCTGTAATAAGAATAACATAATCAATGTCCAAAAAGCAGGACATTAAAAAACAAAGGCTAAAAAGCCTTTGTTTTTTCTAAACCCTCTAAAAGTATATATCTTCGGAATATATGCCATAGGTATCAGGCGGAAATTCTGACTCGTCGTTATAGTAATCGTCGCACACTTCATCAAATGATGGGTTCTTTTCGATAAATTTGTAAAGCGCGTCATAAGCCTTTTTACGCGGCAAGCTAAAGCGGTAGAACTCGCTGTTCTTTTGGTTTGCCTTTAAATCGTCAAGGGTAAATCCTTCTAGCCAGTTAATATCCTCAAAATATTCTTCACAGTATATTTTTGCAAGATGACGTTTTGCCTGTTCTGCAAGTTCAGTATCCTTAGCGTAGGCAAATTTGGTAAGATAAGGCACACCTTCGTCGCCGAGTTCATAAAGCGCATCAATATCAATTGTTTCAAGCTTACTGTTTATATACGCTTGGTAGTTATATTCAGCGCAAACGGTGTTAACGTTAAAGACACCTAAAATCAAGACAATGATTCCTGCGGTTGCCAAGGCGGTTTTAATAACGTTAATTCTACGGCAATAAACCTTGAACGCAAGGCTTATGAAAACAATCCCTAAAAATACCATAAATGCGCTAGTGGTAAGGCGCTTAACCGTCATACCGTATGCGTCAATATAAAGCACCATTTTAGAAATTGCGGTGGCAATTATAATAAGTGTGAAAAGCGAAATAAAGGTAGCAACCGCCTTTACGCCAAAGCAAACCTTACCCTTTTGCTTTTTAGCTAAAAGCAAACTGACAAAAACGATAATAAGGTTTATAACCGCAATGGCGCACATTTCAAAAAAGCCTTTGCGAGCATATTCGGCGTAGGTGATTTCACCATCGGGCAAAAATCCCTTAAAAGCGCTAAAGAAATATGCCAACTGTGAAAACAGGTAAAGTAAATAGCAAAGGGCAATCGACGAAAGGAAGGAAATTATATATACATTTTCCATACCTTTAAATTTGGGTTTGCCGATTTTCGCCACCTTGCCAAACCTTAACGAAAAGCCGTAAGCAATCACAAACAAGGCAAGCGCAAGGCCGATGTTTGCCTTCAAAAAGGTTGAAAAGGTATTTGCGAAAAGACGGTTTACCAAGCCTTCAAATGCGACGTCTGATTTAACAAGCAAAGGCACAACTATAAGCAACACAGGCAGGGCACAAACAATACCTAAAAGGGTTTTGCCAAAGGTCTTTTTACCGCCGTTACGACTAGCAAAAAGCGACTTTAACGAAATGCCGATATTACCCACAGTTGAAATAGCCGAATAAAACACACCAACACTTTGGCGGTTGCCCTTTGCCCTGCCAAGCGCTAATCCGCCAAGGTAGGTAAGGGATAACAAAAAGCTTATAACAAAGGCAAAAAACCGAACGCTGCCGTTAGACGTGGTAATAAACACCGCGGCGTTTGCAAAGCTTAATAGCCCTGACAAAATTGTCATAAAACCAAGCTTTGCGCCCTTTGCAAAATATGCAGTAAAAACTATAAGCATAAACACAAGCGACAACAAATAACCAAAGGCAAACTTGCCGAAAATACCGTAAATCGCTGTGAAGACACTTGCAATTACCGCAAAAATCGCAAAGGCGGTGTCGCCTTTAGTAAGGTTAAAACGCTTTATTATGGGTTGTTCTGCTATTGTGGGTGTTTGCAAATTAGTATCCATAACACTACTCCTTATATTTAATTATATCTCCGGGTTGGCAATCCAAGGTTTTGCAAATGGCTTCAAGGGTAGAAAAGCGAATAGCCTTTGCCTTGCCCGTTTTAAGTATAGAAAGATTTGCGGGGGTTATGCCGATTTTTTCGGCTAGTTCTAATGAAGTCATTTTGCGTATCGCCAAGATAACGTCCAAATCAATTTCAATCATTTTACATCCCCCTTTAAATTGTAAGCTCGTTTTCGGCTTTAATTTCAACCGCGTTTTGCATAACGTTTTTAACCACGCGCAGCATTAAGCCAACAAAAGCGGCAGCAACCGACACAACAAAAAACGGAAGGTAGAAGCATCCGCCCACAAAGGTTATTAAAGCCACCGCAAAGCAGCACCACGAAATAACACGAAGATAGGTAACGTTCTTTTGAATAAATATTTCTTGCCGCTTTATGTTAAAGAGCAACTTTAAAAGGCTGTAAAGGGTTATGTATGCAAAAACCGACGAGGGATAAAAGCACCACCCAAAAAGGCTTAACATTTTTTGCAATGCCACACCGTTTTCACTAAAACCGCGGTAAATGGTAAACCAAAGCTTCATAAAATACGGCCCTGCGAAGACTCCTGCCGTTAAAATAGCAACAAACACAAAGCACACTATAATCGAAAGGGTTGCAGATTTTTTAGAATTCCACATAAAATTTTCCTCCAAAACCAGTTTCTAGCTTTATAGTAGCACTAAAATTATCGTTTGTCAATAATTAAATTATCGAAAAACGATAATTTCGGCACTTCTTGACAATTTTCGCCCTTTAGGGTAAAATTTAAATATAAACTTTTAATGGGTGATATTATGAAAAAACTTTTAGCGGTTCTTTTATCTATAATACTTATTTTCACATTTACTTCTTGCGGTAATAGTGAGCCTGAAGGCTGGTACACCGAAGGCGATATTACCATAACCAAACGCGAAGCGCAAAAAATCATAACCGGCGAATTTGAAACACCCAAAAACGTTATTTTTATTATTGCCGACGGTATGGGACCAAACGACATTACCTTAGCCCAAAAACACGCCACGGGGCTTTATGATTTTGGTCTTGTGCTTAACCTTATAGAAAATCACGGCCTTGCCACCACACATTCAGCAAGCGACAAAATAACCGATTCGGCAGCGGCGGCCACCGCCCTTTCAACAGGCGTTAAAACCAATAATAGTTACATCGGCAAGGACGTTGACGGTAACGACCTTAAAACAATGGCCGAAACCGCCCGTGAAACAGGCAAAAAGGTTGGCATTATAACCGATGAAGAACTTTCGGGCGCTACTCCTACTGCTTTTACGGTACACAACATATCACGTGATAACCGCAACGAACTTATAAATTCTATGGTTAAATTTAAACCCGACGTTCTTATGGCGGTGGATTATACCGGTGTGTCCATCGCGCTTGATAGCGATGCTAACAAAATTTTTAAAGAAGAATGTATTGTAGCAAAGGACTTTGAACATTTTAAAGAAGTTTTAGATACCGACCCCCAAAACCAAAAATCCTTTATAGGTTTTGTGGATGGTTATTCTACAGTGGCTTCAAACAACCTTGCCCAATGCGCCGAAGTGGCCTTTAAACGCCTTAAAAACGATAATGGCTTTTTCCTTATGATTGAAAGCTCAGGCACGGATAAATACGGTCACCGCAATAATATAACAGGCAAACTTAACAGCGTGGTAACACTTGACCGCACGGTTGCCGCCGCACTTAAATTTATTAAAAACAACCCCGACACCCTGCTTGTCATCACTTCCGACCACGAAACAGGCGGTGTTAAATTGCCCGAAACCGAAAAATATTTTTTAAGCGATATGCTAACCGTTACCGAACATACCGACACACCCGTGCGCGTTTTCGCTGTAGGCAAAGGCAGTGAATATTTTAAAGATAAAACGGTAGATAATACCGACATTGCAAAATTCTTAATCAATTCTATTAAGGGTGAATAAAATAAAGGCTATGACATTCTCTATGTCATAGCCTTTTAAAATTAATTATACGGTTTTAAGCTTTAATTACACTTTTCTTTTTTCAAGCAAACAAATGCACCTGCAGCGATAACAAGCATTACAACGGGCAAAGCATAAGAAGTGGGGTCGCTTGTTTGGGGAGATATTACTTCTTCTTTATCTTCCTTGTCATTTTTATCTTCTTTATCATCCTTGTCAGCCGCATCTTTACCGTCAACATAGGTTAACGCTTCTTCATATACGGCATGAATGTCAAAGTAAACGTCTATGAGTTCGCCTAATTCTTCATCTTTGAAGTCGGGAGTATTATATATAGAATCGTAAGCTTCTATTAAAGCCACTGCAGTTTCCGCATTGGCGTCTTCCATAAATGCATTATACAACTCACCAATTGCGTTTATAACATTTGCATCAGCCCAAGCGCCAGCAATGGTTGCACAAGCGGCTTCGCCGTCTTCTTCACCCATAAGCTCGGCTAATTGGGATAACTCTTCATCAGAAAGTTCAGCTAAACTGTCAACAACAGCTTCAAATTCTTCCATTGCAACAACAAATTCTTCGTCATATATTGACCAGTTAATTGTAATTTCAAACAAAAGATACGCTTCGTAAATTTCCATAACGTTTTGTTCGGGCATAAATGGAAGAGCTTGTGTATATGCATCCTTAAGATTTGGAATCATTGCTTCAAGCAAAGCATTAAATTCTTCGTCAGCCATTTCTTCGCCATAGAAACCATCGTAAATCTCAACCAACAAAAACGCATTTGCGGTATTAGGCTCAGCCAAAAAAGCATCAACCATATCAGCCGTGCCCACAATACTTGCGGCTTCAAGCATAACAATTAAAAAGTCTTCGTCAAGAAGTTCGTATAATTCTTCGGTTTCTTCTTCGGTAAGATTTTCGGCCACCGCTTCAAAATTTACGGTAGCGGTTCTAAGCGCTTCAAGGTCTTTGTTTTCCAATGCGGTTGCCATTGCATTATAAGCATCCTGAACAGCCTGAACCGAAGCGGACACTGCGCTAACAGGTAAAACCAAAGCGAAAACAAGTGTCAATGCTAATACAATACTTAATAATTTCTTTTTCATAAATAATTCTCCTTTTGGATTTGTACTAGCATTATAGTACAGTAATTTTCCTTTGTCAAGAACTTTTTTTCAAATTTTTGCATTTTTTATAAGTTGCACCGAGTACGCGCGACAGTAAAGATGCGTAGCTCAACTCTTTTTTTACTTTTATTGACATTATTTTTCTTTTGTAATATAATAATTCAGTTGTAAAAATTATTAGTTGGTGATGCCTTGAAAGTATTACGATTTATAAAGAAAAACGCCGTTTGCATTATCGCAGCATTTGCGGCGGTTATTACCTGTTTTTTGGTGCCGCCCGACAAGGCGTACCTTAATTATTTTGATTGGAAGACTCTATCTTGCCTGTTTTTAACCTTGGCGGTTGTATGCGCGCTACGAAATATTAAATTTTTCACCATTCTGGCGCGAAAACTAGTAAGCCTTTCGGGCAATCTCCGCTCCCTGTTTCTACTGCTTATAATAATCACGTTTATAGGTTCAATGATTATCGCCAACGATATGGCGCTTATAACCTTTTTGCCGCTTGGCTACTTTGCGTTATCGGTCACAAAACAGGGAAAATATATGGCATACCTTTTTGTACTGCAAAACATATCGGCAAATTTGGGCGGTATGCTAACCCCCTTCGGTAATCCGCAAAACCTTTATTTGTATTCCTATTTTAATATCCCCACAGGCGAATTTTGCAAAATAATGCTCCCCTCATTTTTGTTGGCGGTAGCACTTTTGGTTGTGGCGTGCCTGCCCATAAAACCCATAAAATTTAAACTTAAAGGTGATTTGCCCGAAAAACTAAACATAAAGAAAACCGTACTTTATTGTCTGTTATTTTTGTTTTCTATTTTAATCGTTTTCAGGGTGGTTCACTTTGCGGTGGGACTTATTATTATCCCCATAACACTGTTTTTTGTTGACCGCGATTCGCTTAAAATGGTGGATTATTCGCTGCTTGCAACCTTCTTCTTTTTCTTTGTTTTCGCAGGCAATTTGGCACGGCTTGATATTGTAAATTCGGTTATTTCAACCCTATTACAAAAAGACACCTTGCTTGTTTCGGTTCTTTCTTGCCAATTTATCAGCAACGTGCCTTCGGCGATTTTGCTTTCACGCTTTACAACCGATTATCCCGCCTTGTTATTGGGTGTTAACATAGGCGGTACGGGGACGATTATCGCTTCACTTGCAAGCCTTATAACCTTTAACGAATTTAAGGTATTGTACCCCAACAAAACCAAAAAATATATTAAAATTTTCACACTTTTAAACCTTGCGTTTCTTGTAATTTTAACAGTAGCAACCAAACTTTTTTGGTTGTAGCAAATATTAAGGCGTCGCATTATGCGGCGCCTTGATTTTTACAAATGTAATTCTTTTCGTTTATTTCGTCGCACACGATTAATGTGTCGTTCAAAGTCACCGTTGTTAATAAGTTCGGTTAAAACATACTGCATAAAGGTGGGCACAGTGCAGGAGTAAAACCCAAGTTTTTCATTAAATTGGGGCACAAGATGTTTTGGTAATACCATATAACCAATACGAAAAGACGGCGATATTGTTTTTGAAAAGGTGTTAAGATAAATCACATTGTCTTTGCTTGAAAGGGCAAAAAGTGTTTCGTAAGGTTTGGTAGATACCGAAAATTCCGATTCAAAATCGTCTTCGATAATGTAACGATTGTTTTGGTTTGACCAACTTATATATTCGTGCCGTTTAGATGCGGTAGCCGTAACACCGCTGGGGTAACTGCGGTAGGGCGTGGTGTGTAAAACATCAGCATTTGTTTTAGCAAGGGCGTTGCTGTCAATACCGGAATTTGTAAGCGGTAAAGAATCATATTTTATTTCAATCGCTTTATATACTTGCTCAATCTTTTTGTATGATGGCGACTCTATCGCGTATGTTAAGTTACGGCCAAGCAATTCTGCGATTAGGCTGTAAAGATATTCCGAACCTGCGCCGATTAAGATTTGTTCAATTTGCACTTGAATACCGCGATTTCTGGCAAGGTAAAGGCGTATTGCTTCGCGCAGTTCGTAACAACCACAGTTGTCGGATTTTTGGAGTAACAAATCGCCTTGTTCGGTAAGTACCTTGCGCATAGTTTTACTAAGCACCGAAAGGGGAAAATCGGGATAAATATGTTCGCTTAAATGGTTTGTATGTGTGGTGGGGTGTTCTTCGGAAGTGGCAAAACCATCACTTTTTCGAAAAACAACAACAAATCCACTTCGTTCTCGCGCTTCAAGATAGCCTTCTTCACAAAGAAGTGAATAGGCGTGTTCAACCGTAACGGTGCTAACTCCTGTTTCTTCTGCAAGGTTGCGTTTTGAAGGAAGTTTGGTGTTGTAAGAATAGTTTTGATTAATAATGTCATCACGAAGTTGTTTATAAAGCTGAAGGTATAAAGGTCGATTTTCTTTATTGATAATATATTTCATCTGGTTATATAAAATACTCCTTTTTTGGTGATTGTTATATGGTCAGATTTAGTATATACTCATTTTGTTAATATGTAAAGGGGTTTTTAAAATGAATACAAGAACAAAGAAAATCGTTATGGCGGCGCTTATAGCCTCGCTTACCTGCGTGGCAACAATGGTAATAAAAATTCCGTCGCCCCTTAACGGATATATAAACTTGGGCGACTGTGTCGTTTTGGTGGCAGGGTGGATGCTCTCCCCCGCGTACGCATTTTTGGCGGCAGGCATCGGCTCGGCACTCGCTGACGTTTTTGCGGGATATTTAACCTACGCCCCCGCAACCTTTGTAATTAAAGGTCTTATGGCGCTCGTCGCGTTTTACGGCTTTAAGCTTTTAAACAAAAAACTCGCAAGCCTTCCTTCAAGAATTTTTAGCGGTGTTTCGGCAGAAATCGTGATGATTCTCGGCTATTTTGTGTTTGAAGGCTTTTTATACGGCTTTGCGCCGTCACTCGTCAATATCCCCGCCAACGCGGTGCAGGGTGCGGCAGGAATCATTGTCGGCACAGTGCTTATTAAGGTTTTTGAGAAAAGTAAAATATTTTAAGGTATAGCAAAAGCGAGGTGAATTTCACCTCGCTTTATCTTTTCGAGAAAGTGTGTTATAATTAACAAAAATATGCTATCTACGATTCATAGGTTGAAAAAACTATGCAGTTAAGTACAATTATGATTGAAAGGAAGGTGTTTTTATGAGTCCTCAAGAAACAGGTGCATTCATTGCTAAATTGCGAAAAGAAGCGGGTATCACGCAACAGGAATTAGCCGAGAAATTAAATGTAACCGCCAAAGCCGTTTCACGATGGGAAACCGGCAAGGGTTATCCTGAGGTTACTTTTTTGCCTGAAATTTCAAAGATATTTAACGTGTCTGTCAATGAACTACTAAACGGTGATCGTTTATCTAAAGAAGAAGCTGTTGAAGTTGTGGAAAAGACTGTTTTAACAGTATGCCATCAAGCCAAAGCAGATAAACGCCGTAATTTGCGTTTGTTGATTACTGTATGCATAATTTCGGTAATTATTTTTTGTATGCTATGTGTTTCTATCTTTTTTGGTATTGCACAATCGTTGAAGGGCGAATCTTATGCCGTTCTAACTAATGATCTTTCCTGCTTAACTTATTACGGAGAACGATACGTGCCATTGGATATGAATGGATATTCGTGTCGTTTAGGCGAGGAAATCGTTGACGAAATAAAATTAGACGGTGGTTCAATTTTAGATAAACTGCTTTCGGAATATGCGCTACAAAG
Organism: Acutalibacteraceae bacterium; assembly: GCA_045635145.1. Classification (GTDB taxonomy): domain Bacteria; phylum Bacillota; class Clostridia; order Oscillospirales; family Acutalibacteraceae; genus UBA737. Next base: position 13,432 of record JAZRBQ010000053.1, read on the forward strand.
TGTACAAGGTGCGCCTGATAATGATTTGGTTTATTTGCGTTCGGAATTCGATATTGATTTTTATGTTAAAGAAACAAAAAACGATTATTATCAAGAGTTACTGAATGATTTTAATCCACATAATGCTTATATCGTTTTTGAACAATCTAACGGATATGAAAAAGAACTTTTAATCAATGAAGAACTATTCTCACATCTTATTCAATTATCTGATGAAGATGCTGATTCAAATCTAACTTGCGAATATCTTCCTAATCAGCAAAGAATGACTGTTATAGCTTACGATGAAAAAGGAATTATATATAAAGAATACGGCGACGTATTTGTTGCAAACAATCAGTTCTATTGGTACGCTTACGGGGATTTAGAATTTCCCGATTCAGTTGCTTACCAACAAATGCCGTATAAAATCAGCGACAAATATGATGATACTTTGAAATCGTTATTTTCATATTACAATTAAGATAAAGCCCAAATTCACCCGTATAAATCTCCTTGTTTTACAGATACTAACAGTACAAATTTGTAAAGCAAGGAGATTTATATATATGAAAGCAACAGGAATTGTTAGAAGAATTGAGGCTCGTGTTATAATAACACAAAAGTGTAATAAAGCCTTATAAATACTGGACTTACGGGCGATTTTTGAAGAAAAATTTTTGACAAAAACGGCATATTCTGACACATACATAGTAAAAGCGGAGTGGATTTCACTCCGCTTTTGGTTATCTGTCAAAGATCTTTTCCTGCTTTTCAAGGAAACGTTGTCGTTCGACATCGCTTAAATTATTAAACTTAGTAAGAACTTTTGATATTTTTTTATTTTTTGTCAAGCGTTTAACCCGACTCACTTGTATCGGATATGTAAATAGAGTTAGAAAAAATCCGTTTCCAAGAACATCGGCAAAAGCAAACGTTTTGGCGAATTTCAAAACATCTCTACGATTGGTTTCGTAAGCATCTATCAGGTTGAAAAGGTTATTGAAATTCGAAACCTCAAAAAACATATACATCATAGGTATTAATTCTAACAAATCAAAACGGTCAAAAGTTCCAAAAGTGTAAGTTTGCAGGTTGATATCTAAGCGGTCTCCATCTTGTACCTGTTCAACACGATATGTGCATCCAATACGTAATATTGCTTTTTCCAAAGATGAAAATAAGACTTTGGTTGCTTTCTTGGCAAATTTATCTTTCCAGTTGTTTTCTTCAAAGTCGTTTAGCATCGACGTTGTATCAGGCATTATGGGAATAAGTGTTAAATCAAAATCGTTATCATAAATCTCTGCTGTAATGAAAGGTGTTACGGTTTCATCCTCGCATAAAGCCGAAATATAATAATATCGCTCGCCGTGAGAATCGGATATTTTTATTTTGCAGTCATAAATACTTTCTTTTAGAACAAGTGTTATTTTCATTAAATCACCTCGTTTGGTTTATTATATCATATTTCATTTCAAAAGTAAATCTTGCGGTATATTTCTCCCGTAATTACAGATACTAACAACACGATTTGAAATTAAAGGAGAATTTATATATGAAAGCAACTGGAATAGTTCGTAGAATTGATGATTTGGGCAGGGTTGTTATACCGAAAGAAATTAGAAGAACTATGCGAATCCGTGAGGGTGACCCGCTTGAAATTTATACCGATATTGGCGGCGAAGTGATTTTTAAAAAATATTCCCCGATTGGCGAGTTGTCGTCCCTTGCGGCGCAGTGCGCGCAGGCAATTACCACCGCGACCAAGCTTAGCGTTGTGATTTGCGACCGTGACCATTGCATTGCGGCGGCGGGAATTTCTAAAAAAGAGACACTTGAACGCCGAATTGCGCCCGATTTAGAGCAAATTATTGAAGAACGCAAGGCGGTTAGCTTTTCGAGTGGCGAAAACCGACGCGCGCTTGAGGGTATTGAGCGCAGAATTTGCGCGGCAGCCCCCATTT
>JAZRBQ010000054.1:0-1931 GCA_045635145.1 Acutalibacteraceae bacterium
CAAAAGAAATATTAGGTACAAAAATACCGTCCATAACGTCAAAATGAAGCATATCGGTATTATTACTTTCAAGTCTGCTAAGCTCATCCTTTAAATTTATAAAATCCGCCGCCAAAAGCGAAGGTGAAATTTTAACTGCCATAACAATCCCCTTTTAGTGTTTTACAATACAATTTTATACCGAAAGCCGTGCTTTGTCAAATAAATTAAGACTCTTTACCCATTTTGTTGTAAATATACCATCCAATAATACTTATAAGCAAAGTTACGCCGAAAACAATAATTGCAAAGGTATATTTTTGCGTTCCCAAAAGACCGCCGCCAATGGTAGAAGTGACAAGCGACGGTATTCTCGCCACGGTAGTAATCAGAAGAAAATGCTTATATTTAATATCGGTAAGACCGACAAAATAGGTCAGTAAATCCTTTGGCGTGCCGGGTAGAAAAAACATCCAAAAGACCAACGCCGCCACTTTTTTGCGGTTTTGCAAAAATTTCGCCGATTTAATTTTTTCGTAGGTAAAAAACACCTCTAAAAGCTTTATTCCAAACTTTCTAACCAAAAAGAAGACTATCACACTGCCAAGAAAAATACCCAACATCGCAAGCAAAGTGCCCTCTATAACGCCAAACGCATAACCGGCTACGATTTCAAGCGGCTCACCTGGAACTAGCGCTATAATAACCTGAAACATAATCATAAAAACGAAGGCAATTTTACCGAACACACCATGTTCCGACACCCATAATCTGAATTTTGGGGGTTCGGAGGCAAACTGAATCATAGGTTTGCCTATAAGCCAACCCACCACCGCGCAAAACAGTATAAAAAGTATTATTACGCCGGCGCTTAAAATTTTTCGTCGCTTTTCAGTAATCATAGCCTAACCCTACAATAATTTCTTCATAATTTACCTTTATATAATAACATTAAATGCATCTTATTTCAATATCTATTACCTGATTATTAAGATTGTAATTTTGCTAAATTAGTGTTATTATATAGGTATAAACGATTAGGAGTTAGTATGAAACACGAAATTTTGCAAAATTGCCCGCCCATAATTCGCGATTTTTTAACCTATAACGAAACTATCAAGGGCAAGTCTGCCCTTTCGGTTGAGGGTTATTATCTTGATTTGCAGACCTTTTTCCGTTATTTGCTTTTCGCGCGCGGACTGGTAAAGGCACAAGAAGAATTTACCGAAATTGATATAAAATCGGTTGATATAAATTTAATAAAGACGGTCACAATTTCCGACCTTTACGCTTATCTTGTTTTTTGCAAAAACGAACGCGGAAATAACGCGGCAACACGCGCCCGCAAAACCTCTACCCTTAAAATATTCTTCAAATACCTTTGTGAGCAAACCCATCAGTTAGAATCTAACCCTGCTTTAATGCTCGAATCCCCAAAGGTTAAGCAGTCGCTACCCAAACACCTGACTCTTGAAGACTCGTTAGAGCTATTAAGCGCAGTTGACGGGCCCAACCAAAAGCGTGATTACTGCATATTAACACTATTTTTAAACTGTGGACTACGTTTAGCCGAACTGTGCTCGCTAAATTTAGGCGATATTAAGCCCGACGGAACTATGACAGTTACGGGTAAGGGTAACAAAGAAAGGCTTGTATATCTTAATTCTGCCTGCCAGAACGCCGTGCAGGAATATTTAGCGGTAAGGCCTAGCGATAACGTAAACGCTGCTGACCGCAATGCCCTTTTTGTCAGCCGTAACAAGCGACGCATCAGTCCCAAGACTGTGCAGCATATCGTAAAATCTTATCTTGAAAAAGCGGGGCTTGGCGACCAAGGTTTTTCCACCCACAAGCTGCGCCACACCGCCGCTACACTTATGTATCAGCACGGCAATGTGGATATAAGGGTACTTAAAGATATTTTAGGTCATTCAAATCTCGGAACAACCCAG
>JAZRBQ010000055.1:0-4876 GCA_045635145.1 Acutalibacteraceae bacterium
AACTTGAAAAGAAATTACTTGAAAATTAAAAGGTGATTTAATGGGCTTTTTTAATAAAATTAAGCAAGGTTTGCAAAAGACAAGGGCTTCACTTTCAAACGGTGTGAACTCGATTATAAATTCATTTACAAGAATTGATGAAGACCTGTTTGAAGAGTTAGAAGAAATTCTTGTAATGGCTGATATCGGTGTTAATACTGCCACCGAAATTTGCGATATTTTGCGTAAAAAGATTAAAGAGCAGGGTATCAAAGACCCACAGCAAATAAAAACTTTATTAAAAGAAATTATTACCGAAATGTTGGGCGAAGATAAAGGTCTTTTGCTTGAAACTAAACCTTCAATCATTTTGGTAATCGGTGTTAACGGTGTTGGTAAAACCACAACCATCGGTAAATTGTCCTCACAATTAAAAGCACAGGGTAATAAGGTTGTTTTAGGCGCAGCGGATACCTTCCGTGCTGCTGCTATTGACCAGTTGGGCATTTGGGCAGAACGTTCGGGTGTTACAATGGTTAAAAGTGTTGAGGGTACCGACCCTGCATCAGTTGTGTTCGATACAATTGCATCGGCAAAATCCAAGGGTGCCGACGTTATTATTTGCGATACTGCCGGTCGTCTTCATAATAAGAAAAACCTTATGGATGAACTTGCAAAGATTTACCGCGTAATTGGTCGCGAATTACCCGAACCTTCCCTTGAAACTTTGTTGGTGCTTGATGCCGCAACAGGTCAAAACGCAGTGAACCAAGCAAGAGAATTTAAAAACGTTGCCGATATTACAGGTATTGTTTTAACCAAACTTGACGGTACTGCAAAGGGCGGTATTGTAATACCGATTCATAATGAACTTAATATCCCTGTAAAATATATTGGCGTGGGCGAAGGTATTGATGATTTGCAACCCTTTAATGCTAAGGAATTTGTTGATGGAATTTTCCAAACAGGTGACGAATAATGAAAATATTTATTGCGACAAAAAACGCTAAAAAGCTAAAGGAATTAAGCCGTATTTTAGTTCCTATGGGCTTTGAAGTTTTGTGCGAAAAGGATTTGGACAAGCCTTTAATTGACGCAGTTGAAGACGGCACAACCTTCGAAGAAAACGCTATTATAAAGGCAAAATCAGGTCTTGCGCAAACGGGTTATATCTCGGTTGCGGATGATTCTGGTATTTGCGTTGATTATTTAAACGGCGCACCGGGTGTTTTTTCGGCGCGTTATTCGGGTGAGCACGGGCTTGACCAAGAAAATAACGATAAATTGCTTCGTGAACTCCAAGGTGTGCCAATGGAAAAGCGTACCGCTTACTACGTTGCGGCGATTGCTTGCGTCTTTCCTGATGGCAGACAGTTTACCGTTCGTGGCGAGTGTCACGGTCATATTGCGTTTGAAGAACAAAAGGGCGAAGGCGGGTTCGGTTACGACCCCTTGTTTATAAGTGAAATCGGTCCCTTCTCTCAGGTTAGTGACGAAGCAAAGGATGCCGTAAGTCACCGTGGCAGAGCGCTCCTAAAATTTAAAGAAGAACTTATAAAATATATTGAGGTAGAATAATGTTAAACAGTAGGCAAAGAGCTCAACTTCGCGGTATGGCGAACGATTATGAAACCATATTGCAGGTTGGTAAAATGGGTATTAGTGAAAATACTATAAAACAGGTTGACGATGCGCTTGAAGCACGTGAACTTATAAAAATGTCGGTTTTAGAAACTTGCGCAGCAAGCTCACGCGAGGTAGCGGATGAACTTGCAAAGGCAGTTCGCGCTGACGTTGTGCAGGTTATTGGCAGAAAGTTTATTCTTTATCGCCAAAGCCGTGATAATAAAACCATAAAATTGGTGAAATAATATGGGCTTTACGGCAATTTTTGGTGGCACCTTTAATCCGTTTCACTTAGGTCATTATGAAATGCTTAAAGCGTTGCAAAATGACTGCCGAATTGATGAAATTTGGATTATGCCTGATAAAATTCCACCCCACAAGGAATGCGATTATATGCCGCTTGACAGCGACCGCATAAAGATGTGTGAAATTGTGGCAAAGGATTTTGGGAAGGCTAGGGTCTGCACGATAGAATTTAACCGCGACGGTAAAAGTTATACCTATGATACAGTGGTTAATTTAAAGGAACAATTTCCGCAAAACGATTTTATTTTTGTTTGTGGTGGGGATATGTTTGTTTATTTTCCAAAATGGTATAAGTATAAGGAATTAATGCAGTTGCTACCGTTTTATATTTTCTCACGCACCGATACCGGTAAAGACGAATTTGATTCCTGCGTGAAAGAATTTTCTAAGATGGGTATGAAGATAATAATTAACGAAACTGCAATTCCCAGTATTTCTTCAACCGCTTTTAGAAGTGAAAAATCGCCCGAACTTTTACCAAGATCGGTTTATGACTATATTAAGGAAAGGGGTATTTACGGTGTATAGCGAATATAAAAGCCTTTTGAAAGAAAGACTTGATGAATATAGATATAACCATTCCTTATGTGTTGCTGATGAGGCCAAACGACTGGCGGAAAAATGCGGCGTTGACCCCGAACAAGCCTATTTAGCAGGATTGTTACACGATGTAACAAAAAATGCTTCACGTGAAGAGCACTTGCAAATATTCTCGCGATTTGGTATAATCTTAAACGATATCGAAAAAAATGCTATGAAGTTGTGGCATGCAATTTCGGGTGCGGCTTATTGTCAAGGCGTTTTGGGATTGAAAGATGACGAAATTATTGATGCAATTCGTTATCACACAACCGCAAAAGCGGATATGTCTCCGCTTTGTAAATTGCTTTATTTGGCGGATTTTACGTCGGCAGACCGCGATTATCCCGATGTTGACGTTATGCGAAAATTGGTTGATGAATCCTTACAAAAAGCTTTGGTTTATGCTTTGCAATATACCATTAAAGATTTGTGCGACCAAAAAAAGGCAGTGCATTTTGATACATTAGCCGCTTATAATGAGGCGGTAACTTCTCAGGAGGAAAAATAATTGGAAAGTTTCGAAATTTTAAAAATTGCCGCTAATGCGCTTAATAAGAAAAAGGCAAGGGAAATGACCGCCGTTAAGGTGGACGACCTTACCGTTTTATGTGAATACTTTTTAATTTGTACCGCAACTTCAACAACACACGTTCGCGCTTTGTGTGATGAAGTGGAAGATACACTAAAAGAAGCAGGCGTTATGCCACACCATATCGAAGGTAAATCTTCAGGTTGGATTGCGCTTGACTACGGTTCTGTTATTGTTCATATATTCTCAAGAAATGATAGAGAATTTTATGCACTTGATAAAATGTGGGCCGATGCCCAAAGCATTGACCTTGAAAATATTTTAGAAGAAGCAATGGGTGACTAATATGAAAAAGAATTATAATTACACCGAAATTGAAAAGAAATGGCAACAAATTTGGGATGATAATCATTCCTTTGAAGCAAAGAATGATTATACTTTACCTAAATTCTTTGGTCTTGTTGAATTCCCTTATCCTTCGGGTCAGGGTCTTCACGTAGGACACCCCCGTTCGTACACCGCAATTGATATCGTTTCACGTAAAAAGCGTTTACAAGGCTTTAACGTGCTTTATCCTATGGGTTGGGACGCATTTGGTCTTCCTACCGAAAACTTTGCCATTAAGAATCATATTCACCCTGCAATTGTTACCGAAAATAACATTGCAAATTTTAAGCGCCAGTTGAAGTCTTTGGGCTTCTCATTTGACTGGAGCCGTGAAATCAACACCACCGACCCTTCATACTACAAGTGGACACAGTGGATTTTCTTGCAACTTTACAAGCAAGGTTTGGCATACAAAAAAGAAATGTCGGTTAACTGGTGTACTTCTTGTAAGTGCGTTCTTGCAAACGAAGAAGTTGTAAACGGCGTTTGCGAACGTTGTGGCAGTGAAGTTGTTCAAAAGGAAAAGAGCCAATGGATGCTCAAAATTACCGAATACGCTGAAAAGCTTTTGGAAGGTCTTAACGACGTTGACTTTATTGAACGTGTAAAGACCCAACAACGTAACTGGATTGGCCGTTCTTACGGTACACAGGTTACCTTTAACACCACATTAGGCGACAGTTTTGAAATCTTTACCACCCGTGCCGACACACTTTTTGGTGCTACATATATGGTAATGTCACCCGAACACCCCTTACTCGCAAAATGGGCTGATAAAATTACAAACTATGCTGATGTTTTAGCTTATCAAGAACAGGCTGCTAAAAAGTCTGACTTTGAAAGAACCGAACTTGCAAAGGATAAGACAGGTGTTAAGTTGGAAGGCGTTCGCGCTATTAACCCCGTTAATAATAAGGAAGTTCCGATTTTTATTTCCGACTATGTTCTTATTTCTTATGGCACAGGCGCTATTATGGCAGTTCCCGCACATGATACTCGTGACTGGGAATTTGCAAAGAAATTCGATTTACCGATTATTGAAGTTGTAAAAGGTGGGGAAGACGTACAAAAAGCGGCTTTCACCGACTGTGCAACAGGTGTGCTTGTTAACTCCGATTTCCTTGACGGCTTATCAGTAGAAGACGCTAAGGTTGCTATTCAAAAGTGGTTGGCTGAAAAGGGCATTGGCTCGGTTAAGACTAATTACAAGCTTCGCGACTGGGTATTCTCACGTCAACGTTATTGGGGTGAACCTATTCCAATGGTTTACTGTGAAAAGTGCGGTTGGGTACCCCTTAGCGAAGAAGATTTACCCTTAGTTCTTCCTAACGTTGAATCTTATGAACCTACCGACACTGGCGAATCTCCCTTAGCTAAAATGACCGATTGGGTTAATACAACTTGTCCGCATTGCGGCGCACCCGCTAAGCGCGAAACCGATACTATGCCACAATGGGCAGGTTCTTC
>JAZRBQ010000056.1:0-1760 GCA_045635145.1 Acutalibacteraceae bacterium
CGGCTCGGATGAATGGGTTTTAGTATCAAGCGGAGTGGGGTGGTCAGGCATAATTAAGATTCTAAAATCTTCGCCGCTGTTATTTAAATATTCAAGCACAGGCTTAAAGGTTCTTTCTTCAATAACTTCAATCGCCTTTACCTTGTTTTGCGCTTCACCGCGGTGACCGCATTCATCAGGAGCTTCAATATGTAAATATACCAAATCCAATCCCTTTTTGAAGGCTTCGATAGCGGCTTGTGCCTTACCTTCAAAGTTGGTATCAAGATAACCTGTGGCGTTTTCCACTTCGGGTGTTTCCATATTAGCGCAAATACCAATGCCTTTTAAAAGGTCAACCGCACTTACAACGCTGCCCTTAACACCGTTCTTTTTATAAAAATCTTCAAGCACGGGCTTTTTGCCTTCGCCCCAAAGCCAAATTGAGTTTGCTTCGTTAAGACCCTTTTCTCTGCGAGCTACATTTACGGGGTGGTCCTTAAGGATATTATAACTCTTTTTCATAAGCTCAATTAACGGCTTTGCATTTTCGCTGTCGCTTAAATAGTCCTTAATAACTCTGCCGCTTATATCGTGCGGGGGTGTTAAGGTGCCAAGGTCGGTTGTGCCGTTATCCCACACTAAGCAATGGCGGTAGCTTACGCCGCCGTAGAATTTATAAAGCTCGTTGCCGAGTTCTTTTTCAATAGTTTCAATAATTTGGTGTGCCTCTTTAGTAGAAATATCGCCCGCGCAATAGTCAACCATTGTCTTGTCTTCATAATTTTCTTCGTCTGATAAGGTTACAATATTACAACGAAGGGCTACGTCGGTTTCCTTAAGGTCAACACCGATTGATGCTGCTTCTAAAGGAGAGCGACCGGTATAGCAAACGTAAGGGTCATAACCCATAACCGAAAGGTTAGCAACGTCGCTACCGGGTTTTAAGCCTGCGCCTACTGTGCGGCAAAGACCGATAACCGATTTTTTTGCCAAAGAGTCAATAATCGGTTTATTTGCCAACTCCATAGGAGTTTTGCCGTTTAAAGCATCATTTGGTGTGTCAGCCATACCGTCACATAACAAAACTAAATACTTCATATTCTCATTCCTTACAAATTGATATTCCAATTATAACAACTTAATGCAATAAAGTAAAGAAAATAGGCTTTTCTTTTTCTCTAATTTAATGTATCATTGTAGTAGAGGTGATTTTTCGTGCTCGAGAGTTTAAAAGGCGAAATTCTAAGCCCGGTAGGGTCGTGGGAAATGCTTTACGCCGCTGTTCGCAGCGGTGCTGATGCCGTGTACCTTGGTGCCAAAGATTTTTCCGCCAGAAGAAACGCTGAAAACTTTGATATAGATGAACTTAAAACCGTTACCGAATACTGCCACGTAAGAAACGTTAGGGTTTATTTAACCCTTAACATACTTATAAAGGATAGCGAATTTTCGGATGCTGTTAACCTTGCTGTTAAGGCTTACAACGCAGGTATTGACGGAATTATCGTGCAGGATTTAGGTCTTGCCACCGTTTTACACCAAAAATTACCCGAACTAGCATTACACGCCTCTACCCAAATGACAATCCACTCCCCTGCCGCTTTGCCGATTTTGAGTAAGTTAGGCTTTAAACAGGTGGTGGTTGGGCGCGAAATGTCGCTACCTGAGCTTGAAGAATTTTGCAAAGAAGCGCAAAAACACAATATTACAACGAAGGGCTACGTCGGTTTCCTTAAGGTCAACACCGATTGATGCTGCTTCTAAAGGAGAGCGACCGG
>JAZRBQ010000057.1:0-6593 GCA_045635145.1 Acutalibacteraceae bacterium
AAATGCAGGCAACCCGCAGGGTTGGGGCTTTATCGAAATAATGGGTTGTCCCGGCGGCTGTGTAAACGGCGGCGGTCAGCCGATTCAGCCTCAGTATGTACGCGATACGGTTGATTTAAAGGCCGGTCGTGCAAAGGCTCTTTATGATATCGATAAAGCTAGCGAAATTCGTATGTCACACGAGTCTCCTGTTATTAAGAAGCTTTATGAAGAATGGTATGACGGTTTCGGCGGCCACAAGGCTCACCACGACCTCCATACAAGCTACGTAGCTCGTGAAAAATATACAAAATAATTTGTAAAATTAAACTCCCGTGGAAACACGGGAGTTTTTTGCATAAAAATAACCCCAAGACATTTAAGTCTTGGGGTTTAAATTTATTTTAGAAAAGACCTGTAATAACACCGTTGTTATCAACGTCGATTCGTTCCGCTGCGGGAACTTTGGGAAGACCGGGCATTGTCATAATATCGCCTGTGAGGGCTACAATAAAGCCTGCACCTGCCGAAATTTTGATGTTGCGAACGGTAACCTTAAAGCCATCAGGAGCGCCGAGCTTTGTAGCATCATCAGAAAAACTGTACTGAGTTTTTGCCATACAAACAGGGCAATCGCCAAAACCTAAGTCGGTTAAGGTTGCAATTTGCTTTTTAGCCGCGGGTGTAAAGATTACACCGTCACCGCCGTAAACCTTGCGAACAATTGCGTCAATCTTTTCTTCGATAGAAAGGTCGGATTCATAAGAGAAGGTGAAATCTCCCTTTTCTTCGTTACAAAGGCGAACAACTTCTTTTGCTAATTCCATACCGCCTTCGCCGCCCTTAGCCCATACGTCAGATAATACAACGTTTACGCCGAGTTCCTTACACTTAGCGATAATGAATTCAATTTCTTTGTCGGTATCAGTGGGAAAACGGTTAACTGCAACAACACAGGGAAGCTTGTAAACGTTTTTAATGTTTGAAACGTGACGTAAAAGGTTGGGAATACCTTTTTCTAATGCTTCAATGTTTTCGTTGCCGAGTTCAGTCTTAGCAAGACCACCGTGCATCTTAAGAGCACGAACAGTAGCAACCATAACAACAGCCGAAGGAGTAAGACCTGCCATACGGCACTTGATATCGAGGAACTTTTCTGCGCCCAAGTCAGCACCGAAGCCTGCTTCGGTAATAGCGTAATCAGCAAGGCTTAACGCCATTTTTGTAGCGGTAACGCTGTTACAACCGTGTGCGATATTGCCGAAAGGACCGCCGTGAACAAGACCTGGTGTACCTTCAAGGGTTTGTACCAAGTTTGGCTTAATAGCATCTTTAAGGAGAGCCGCCATAGCGCCTTGAGCATTGATTTGACCGCAAGTAACAGGCTTGTCGTCGTAGGTGTAACCAACGATAATACGTGATAAACGAGCCTTTAAGTCGTCAATATCGTTTGAAAGGCAAAGAACGGCCATAATTTCACTTGCAACGGTAATATCGAAACCATCTTCGCGGGGAACACCGTTAACCTTGCCGCCAAGACCGTCGGTAACAAAGCGGAGTTGCCTGTCGTTCATATCAACGCAACGTTTCCAAGTGATTTTGCGAACGTCGATACCTAAAGCATTGCCTTGGTGAATGTGGTTGTCAAGCATTGCAGCCAAAAGGTTGTTAGCCGCACCGATAGCGTGGAAGTCACCTGTAAAGTGAAGGTTAATGTCTTCCATAGGAACAACCTGAGCGTAACCGCCACCTGCGGCACCACCTTTAATACCGAAAACAGGACCTAAAGAAGGTTCGCGTAAAGCTACACAAACGTTTTCGCCAATGCGTGAAAGACCGTCAGCAAGACCGATTGTTGTTGTGGTCTTGCCTTCGCCGGCGGGGGTGGGGGTAATAGCAGTAACAAGAACGAGTTTGCCTTGTTTTTTGCTTTCTTTTTGAAGGCTCAAGTCGATTTTTGCCTTGTAATTACCGTATTGCTCTAAGTATTTTCTATCAATACCTGCTTTATCGGCAATTTCGGTAATGGGTTTCATTTTACATTGTTGAGCAATTTCAATATCAGATAAATAAGCCATTATTTTCACCTTACTTAAAGTATTTTACTGCCGATTCAAACATCTTAATATCGTATTCACCAGGAACGTTCTTATAAAGACCGTAGCCCTTACGTTCTGAGTGACCCATCTTACCAAATACACGGCCGTCGGGTGAAGTGATACCTTCGATAGCATACATAGAATCGTTGGGGTTGTATTGAACTGCGCTAGTAGCGTTACCGTCTAAATCAACGTATTGTGTCGCAATTTGACCGTTTTCGGCTAACTGCTTAATAAGCTCTTCTGAACACAAGAAACGACCTTCGCCGTGGGAAATCGGCACGTTGTAAATTTCGCCAACATTTGTAGCTGCAAGCCAGGGAGATTTGTTAGAAGCAATACGAGTTCTTACAATCTTTGATTGGTGACGTGCGATTGTATTAAATGTAAGGGTTGGGCAGTTTTCATCGGTATCGATAATCTTGCCGTAGGGAACAAGACCTAACTTAATAAGTGCTTGGAAGCCGTTACAAATACCGCACATAAGACCATCGCGTTTATCAAGAAGTTCGGTAACTTGTTCTTTAATAGCGGCGTTACGGAAGAATGCAGTAATAAACTTACCACTACCGTCGGGTTCGTCACCGCCCGAGAAACCGCCTGGGATAAATACCATTTGACTGTTTTTAAGTTCGTTTGCAAAGGTTTCAACGCTACGAGCAATACCGTCGCTTGATTGGTTATTGATTACGAAAATGCGGGGCTGGGCGCCTGCATCACGCATAACCTTGGCAGAGTCAAATTCACAGTTGGTACCTGGGAAAACAGGAATAAGCACCTTGGGACGTGCAACCTTAATAGCAGGTGCAACACGTTCGGTAGCGGTGTATTCAAAGTTTCGCATAGGTGATTTAGAATCTTTAATATTGCACTTAAACACACTTTCGAGTTTGTTTTCGTAAATGTCGGAAAGTTCGCTGAGTTTAAGAACTTCAGTTTTATAAGAAATAGTAGCATCGTCGGTAATTGTACCGATTAGGATACCATCGTCGGTATCTTCGGTCACTTCAAGTAAGAAGGAACCGTAGTTATAACCGAAGATAGCATTTTTATCAAGACATTCGTTATAACGGAAACCTAAACCGTTACCGAAAGCCATCTTCATAACTGCTTCGGCAACACCACCCATAGTGGGAGTATAGCAAGAAACAGCTTTTTTGCTACGGAGAAGATTTGTTACTTGATCGAATACCTTAAGTAAGGATTCGGTAACAGGAAGACCGTTTTCGTCATAAACGGGGGTAATCATAATAAGCTTGTTACCCGCTTTTTTGAATTCAGGGGATACAATGTTATCAACCTTATCGGTAGTAACGGCAAAGGAAACGAGAGTGGGGGGAACGTCTAAATCTTCGAAAGAACCACTCATAGAGTCCTTACCACCAATTGAACCGATGCCGAGTTCCATCTGAGCCTTGAATGCGCCCAAAAGTGCTGCCATCGGCTTGCCCCAACGCTTAGAATCCTTACCAAGCTTTTCAAAATATTCTTGGAAAGTTAAATAAACATCTTCGAATTTAGCGCCGGTAGCAACTAATTTACAAACCGATTCAACAACTGCTAAATATGCGCCGTGGTATTGGCTTTCGCTCATAATGAATGGGTTGTAACCCCAAGCCATAAGTGAGCAATCGTTGGTATGTTTCTTTTCAACACTAATTTTTTGTACCATTGCTTGAATGGGAGTAATCTGATGCTTACCACCGAAAGGCATAAGAACGGTACCTGCACCGATAGTGGAGTCAAACTGTTCAGAAAGACCACGCTTTGAGCATATATTAAGGTCATCAGCCAATGCTTTGTAATTTTCGGTAAATGAGCCTTCAACCTTGTTAGAAATCACACCGCATTTTTGGGTTTCAATTTCGATATGTTTTTCAGCACCGTTAGAATTTAAGAATTCACGGCTTAAGTCAACGATTGTGTTGCCGTTCCAATGCATTGTAAGGCGGGGTTCAGCCTTGATTTTTGCAACAACAACTGCTTGTAAGTTTTCTTCTTGAGCGAGTTTTAAGAAGTTATCAACATTTTCCTTTTCGATAACTACCGCCATACGTTCTTGTGATTCACTAATAGCAAGTTCAGTACCATCGAGACCTTCGTACTTTTTGGGAACTGCGTTAAGGTCGATTTCAAGACCGTCAGCCAATTCACCGATAGCAACCGATACACCGCCTGCGCCAAAGTCGTTACAACGTTTAATCATCTTTGTGGCAACGGGGTTACGGAATAATCTTTGTAATTTTCGCTCTTCGGGTGCATTACCTTTTTGTACTTCGGCACCGCAAGATTCCAAAGATTCTAAAGTATGTGATTTAGAAGAACCTGTAGCACCGCCGCAACCGTCACGGCCTGTACTACCACCTAAAAGGATAACAACGTCACCATCGCAAGGTACTTCACGGCGTACGTTTTCTTCGGGAGCAGCCGCAACAACAGCACCGATTTCCATACGCTTTGCAGCATAGCCGTCGTGGTAGATTTCATCAACAATACCTGTAGCAAGACCGATTTGGTTACCATAAGAGGAGTAGCCGTCAGCCGCTGTGGTAACAATTTTACGTTGTGGCAATTTACCTGCCATAGTTTCTTTAACACTCTTTAAGGGATTTGCAGCACCAGTTACACGCATTGCGCCGTAAACGTAGCTACGACCTGAAAGCGGGTCACGGATAGCACCGCCGATACAAGTAGCCGCGCCACCAAAGGGTTCAATTTCGGTGGGGTGGTTGTGAGTTTCATTCTTAAAGAGAAGTAACCATTTTTCAGTTTCGCCATCAACTTCAACGTCGATTTTAACGGTACAAGCGTTGATTTCTTCAGATTCGTCTAACTTATTGAGTTTGCCGTCTTTTTTAAGTTGGCGAACTGCGATTGTAGCCAAATCCATAAGGCAAATCGGCTTTGTACGACCCAAGTTTTTACGAATTTCTAAATATTCGTTATAGGTATTTTGTAAAAGTTCATCTTCGAAGGTAACTTTATCAATATTGGTTAAGAAGGTGGTGTGACGGCAATGGTCAGACCAGTAGGTGTCTATCATACGAATTTCGGTGATAGTGGGGTTGCGGTTTTCGGTTTTGAAATAGTTTTGACAGAAGGTAATGTCGTCAATATCCATTGCAAGACCGTATTTGTTAATAAATTCAACTAAACCTTCGTGGGTTAAGTCGATAAAACCGTCGAGAGTTTCAACAGTTGTGGGAATATCGTAATTAATTTTTAAGGTTTCGTATGTGTCTAAGGTTGCTTCACGTGATTCAACGGGGTTGATAAGGTATTTCTTAATAGCCGCAAGTTCGTCTTCGGTAATGTTACCGTAAAGGCAATAAACCTTTGCAGTTTTAACTGTGGGACGTTCTTTTTGGGAGATTATTTGAATACATTGTGCCGCTGAATCGGCTCTTTGGTCGTACTGACCGGGTAAAAATTCAGTTGCAAAAACGGTAGCACCTGTGGTGTCGATTTCGCTTGTTGCGATATCGAGCTGAGGTTCAGAAAATACGGTATTAACCGCATAATCGAACAAGTCTTTTTCAATGTTTTCAACGTCATAACGGTTAATTACACGAACAGATGTAACCGATTCGATTTGTAATAAACCGTTGATGTTAGCAAGAACACCGCGCGCTTCATTAGCGAGTTCCTTTTTCTTTTCAACAAATATGCGGTAAACCATTATGCGAGTACCTCCAATGCCTTTTTGCCTATATCTTTGCGGTAAAATGCGTTATCGAATTTTACCATTTCTACGTTTTTATATGCTTTTTGTAAAGCATCTTTTAAATTGTCGGCTGTGTCTGTCACGCCAAGAACACGACCACCTGCGGTTTTTAAAACACCGCCGTCTAATTTAGCACCTGCAACGTAAACCTTGTTTGCAACGCTTTCATCAATACTGAGTGTAAAGCCGCTTTCGTATTTTTGGGGATAACCGTTTGATGCCATAACAACACAAGCCGCCGCTCCGTTTGAAAATTTAACTTCACAGTCAGCCAAAGTACCATTTGTGGTAGCCTTCATAATGGTTAACAAATCGCTTTCAAGTAAGGGGAGTACAACCTGAGTTTCGGGGTCACCAAAACGGCAGTTGTATTCAATAACCTTGGGACCGTTGGGTGTGAGCATTAGACCAAAGTAAAGGCAACCCTTAAAACTACGATTTTCGGCATTCATAGCGTTGATTGTAGGTATAAAGATTTTTTCCATACATTCTTTGGCTATATCTTCGGTGTAGTAGGGGTTGGGCGCTACTGTACCCATACCACCTGTGTTAAGACCCTTGTCGCCGTCAAGCGCACGCTTGTGGTCCATTGAAGAAACCATAGGAACAACGGTTTTACCATCGGTAAAAGAGAGTACCGATACTTCGGGACCTGTTAAGAATTCTTCGATTACAACATTATTACCACTTTCGCCGAAGATTTTGTCTTCCATCATGGAACGAACTGCATTTTTTGCATCTTCGCGGGTTTCGGCAAAGTCGGATCGTAGCCATGTCGTTCTGTGAGCCAA
>JAZRBQ010000058.1:0-18338 GCA_045635145.1 Acutalibacteraceae bacterium
ACTAAGAAATACTGCTGACGAAGGCGTAAGGATTTACCTTCGATGTGGTTATCGGCAGGATAAAGGATTTTAGAAATATTTTCAGCCATTGCGCGTTGTTCAATAGCGCGTAAATAGTCACCTTCATTAAATGCCGACATATCAAAGTCTGCACATTCAGCGCTCCAAAGGCGCAAAGCGTTAACTGTTTTGCCGTCCTTACCTGCAACGCAAAGGTCGTAAGGTAATGCGCGTACGGTTTGATAATTTTTGTGTTCAATGCGGTGGTGACCGTTTTCCCACCATTCGTTAATTTCGCCGTCAAAGTTAACGTCAATAGCAGAGCCGGGCTTCATTTCAAGCCAGATGCCGCCGCCGGGTAGCCAGAAGTCAGGCATTTCTGTCTGCCAGCCTTCAACAAGCTTTTGACGGAAAATACCAAGCTCATAACGGATAGAATAACCCATTGCGGGGTAGCTGCCGCTTGAAAGTGCTTCTAAGAAGCAGGCAGCAAGACGACCAAGACCGCCGTTGCCAAGACCTGCGTCGGGTTCGCATTCGTAAAGATTATCAAGCTTTACACCAAACTTTTTAAGCGCTCTTTCCATAGTGCTTGTAAGGTCTAAATTGTAAAGATTGGTTTTAAATGAGCGGCCCATAAGGAATTCCATACTAAGATAGTAAACGGTCTTAGCTTCCTTTTCGGCGCATTCTTTTCTAAAAGCACCGCGGCGTTCGTCCATAATATCGAGCAAGCTTAAAACACATGCCTTATAGAAAAGGTCGTCAGAAGCTTGTTCGGGTGTTACACCAAAATGGTGTGAAAGCTTTTTTTCAATTAAAGATGCAAGACTGCTTGCAGTAATTTTAGCCATAAATACAACTCCATAATATAGATATAGGACTATAATACATTATTTCCTTAAAAATTTCAAGTATTTAGTATCGGTTAAAATAGACCAATATTTATTTTGGATATTTAAAAAAGTTTATACATTTTAAATTATATTGCACAAAAGTGGAAAATGTTGAAATTAATGCTTGATTTTTCGAAAGTGTTGTGATAAAATATATGAGCATTTGATTTCACCCGAACCTTTACGGGTGTCTTCTTGCCGAAAAATCGACATTGAAGCAGGTGGTCCTCTGGCTTTTGGTGCATGAACATCTGGTAAAAAATTAAGGAGGAAAAACCATGGACGTTATTAAGGAATTAACTGCTGAACAACTTAAAAAAGATGTTCCCGAAATTTTAATCGGTAGCACAGTTAAGGTTCACGTTCGCATTAAGGAAGGCGAAAAGGAAAGAATTCAGATTTTTGAAGGTACCGTAATTGCTAAGAACAACAGCGGTATTGCTGAAACCTTTACTGTTCGTCGTGTATCCTACGGTGTTGGCGTTGAACGTGTGTTCCCTGTACATTCACCTTCAGTTGCTAAGGTTGAACTCGTACGCAAGGGTCAAGTTCGCAGAGCTAAGCTTTATTACTTACGTGATAGAGTTGGTAAGGCTGCAAAGGTTAAAGAAAAGATTTAATCTTAAAAGGGGGACAGGTTTGCGCTTGTCCCCCTAATTTTTAATTAGAAGTTGGTTTGTTATGATTAATGGTAACAATTTTGATATAAATAAAGCGGGCTTTACCGTTAACGTTGATATTGACGAGGTTAAAAACCAAGGCAAGCGTGAAGAAAAGTTTTCAAGAAAAAAAGAAATTTTTGAATGGCTTGACGTTGTATCGGCGGCTTTAATAGTTGTTGTGCTGATTTTTGGGTTTGTTTTCAGGGTTGCCACTATTTCGGGCAATTCAATGCTTAACACACTTCACAACGGCGAAATGGTTATTATAAGAAATATTTTTTATAAAGCCGAAGCGGGCGATATTGTTGTAATATCCCGCAACGTTGAAAATACTGCCGAAACCGACGTTGAAGGTCAAGGGCCCATAATAAAGCGTATTATTGCGACCGAAAATCAGGTTGTGGATATTGACTTTGAAAAGAACGTGGTTTACGTTGACGGCGTTGCCTTGAAAGAAGATTACGTAAGCACCCCAATAAACAAGCGCGACCTGGATTTTCCCGTGCAGGTACCCGAAGGTCACGTTTTTGTCTTGGGTGATAACCGCAGCATTTCGCTCGATAGCCGTTCTTCATCAATAGGTAACAACGGTATGGTTGACGAGCGTTACATTTTAGGTCAGGCAATATTCAGGGTCTTCCCCTTTGCAAATATCGGCAGACTTGATAATAAATAACCGAATTGGAAGTTAAAGATGGATAATCAACAAAATATTCAGTGGTTTCCGGGGCATATGGCCAAAACCAAGCGTAAAATTAAGGAGATTTTACCCCTTATTGACGCTGTGGCTGAAGTTGTGGATGCGCGTATCCCCGTTAGCAGCCGCAACCCTGATTTAAATGATATAATTGAAAACAAGCCTCATATTATACTGCTTAATAAGTGTGATATGGCGGATAACCGCGCGACAAAGGCGTGGATAGATTATTATGCCCAAAACGGCATCAAGGCGATTGCGCTTGACTGTAAAAGTGGCAAGGGTATTAACCAATTTAAAGATACTGTTAAAAACGCTCTCGCTCACAAGCTTGAAGCATACCGCGAAAAAGGCATGGTAGGCAAACCCTTGCGAGTGATGGTTGTAGGCATTCCCAACGTTGGCAAGTCTTCTTTTATAAATAAAATTGCGGGTAAAACCCGTGCCAAAGCCGAAAACCGCCCGGGTGTTACACGCGGTAACCAATGGTTTACTATTGATAAGCAGCTTGAATTGCTTGACACCCCCGGTGTTTTGTGGCCCAAGTTTGAAGACGCAACCGTGGGCGAACATTTAGCCTTTACGGGCGCTGTTAAGGATAATATCCTTGATACCGAATTATTAGCAATTAGACTTATTGAAATTTTAGGCAAAAACTACCCCGAATTACTTAAAAACCGATTTGGCGAATTAGATTTTGAGCTTGAACCTTATGAACTTTTGTGTCAAATAGGCAAAAAACGCGGAATGGTTATCCGCGGGGGCGAAACCGATACCGAAAGAGCGGCGAATATGCTGCTTGAAGAATACCGTAATCAAAAAATCGGCAACATTTCTTTGGAAAGGGTAGAGGATTATGCCTGATTTTAGCTTCGAACAAGCCGCGTTGACTAGCGGCTTTAAGCATATATGTGGGGTTGATGAAGCCGGCCGAGGTCCGCTTGCGGGTCCTGTTTGCGCGGCGGCAGTAATATTGCCCGAAGGTTGCGAAATAGAAGGTCTTAACGATTCTAAGAAGCTTTCTGAAAAGAAGCGCGAAGCCCTTTTTGACGTGATTATCGAAAAGGCGATTGATTATCATATTGCTTTCGGCAGTGTGGAAGAAATTGAAGAGCATAATATCCTTAATGCTACATATTTTGCAATGAATAGGGCGATAAACGGTCTTAAAGCGGTTGATTTTGCCCTTATTGACGGCAACCGCATACCAAAAGAAATTAAAGTGCCCTGTGCTACCGTTGTAAAGGGTGACGCTAAGAGTATGTCGATTGCGGCGGCATCAATACTTGCCAAGGTTACAAGGGATAGACTTCTTTTGGAATACGACGCAAAGTATCCCCTTTATCAATTCGCAAAGCACAAGGGTTACGGCACAAAGCTGCATACCGATTTAATTAAGGAACACGGACCTTGCGAAATTCACCGTTTGTCTTTTTTAAAGAATATTTTGGGTTAATGTTATGAATATTGGTAAAACAGGTGGCGAAGGCGAAAAAAGGGTTGCCAATTATTTAAGGCAACAAGGTTTTGCTATTGTAAAACGGAATTATACCTGTCGCTATGGCGAAATTGATATTATAGCCGAAAATCAAGAATTTTTGGTTTTTGTCGAGGTTAAAACCCGCAAGGAAAATGCGCTTGTTTCGGGTATTGATGCGGTAGATGGTTTCAAGCAAAAGCGAATACTTCTTACCGCTAATGATTATATAGCCAAGACCTTATGCGAAAAACAACCGCGTTTTGACATTGCCGAGGTGGTAATTTATACAAAAATCGACGGTAAAACGGGGTATAAATTGCGCTATATAGAAAATGCGTTTTAAAGTGTTTGACAAACGCCTTATATAGTATTAAAATGTAATAGATGTTTTGAAAGGAATAGAAAATATGGCTTACATTAGTACAAGAGATAAATCAGTTAAGGTTACTGCCGCAAAGGCGATTTCACAGGGTATTTCGGCAGAAGGCGGTCTTTTTGTGCCTGAAAACTTCCCCAAGTTTACCGCTGAAGATTTTAAAACCCTTAGCGGTCTTGATTACATAGGCAAGGCAAAATATATTTTAAAGCAATTTCTTGACGATTTTACCGATGAAGAGGTTGAATATTGCGTTAAGGGCGCTTACACAGGCAGCTTTGATAACGAACAACCCGCTCCCATTGCGTTAATCGGCGAAAATGCAAATATTCTTGAATTATGGCACGGTCCTACCTGCGCATTTAAGGATTTGGCTTTACAGCTTTTACCCTTCTTACTTACCACTTCTGCAAAGAAGGTTTCGGGAGGTAAAAAGATTGTAATTTTGGTTGCAACTTCGGGCGATACCGGCAAAGCCGCTTTGGAAGGCTTCTGCGACGTAGAAAATACCGAAATTATGGTATTCTACCCAAGCGATGGCGTAAGCCCAATGCAAAAATTACAAATGGATTCCCAAAAGGGCGAAAACGTTCACGTTCAGGCCATTAAGGGTAACTTTGACGACGCTCAAACAGGCGTTAAAAAGATTTTCACTAACAACGAAGTTAAGGAAAAGTTGGCAAAAAATAATATGCAGTTCTCATCTGCAAACTCGATTAACTGGGGTAGATTGGCTCCCCAAATCGTTTATTATATTTCGGCTTATTGTGATATGTTGGAACGCGGCGAAGATTACTTAAAGGACGGCTTTAATATTGTTGTTCCCACAGGTAACTTTGGTAACATTTTGGCGGCTTATTATGCTAAAAAGATGGGTGTGCCGGTGAATAAGCTTATCTGTGCATCAAATGCTAATAATGTTCTTACTGATTTTATAAACACGGGTAAATACGACCGTAACCGTAAGTTCTTTACAACAATTTCTCCTTCAATGGATATTCTTATTTCTTCCAACTTAGAAAGAATGTTGTTTGAACTTTCGGGTAATGACGACAAGGCAGTTGCAAAAATGCAAAACGATTTGGCTGAAACAGGTATCTTCACGGTAAGCGAAGACGTCAAGGCTAAAATGACCGACCTTTTCTATGGCGGTTGCTGTGACGACAATGCAACTGTTGAAACTATTAAAGAATTGTTTGCGGAATACGGTTATCTTTGCGATACCCACACCGCAGTTGCTATGAATGTTTACAAGCAATACATTAAGGAAACAGGCGACGATAGACCGACCGTTATTGCTTCAACCGCATCACCTTATAAGTTTGCGGCAAGCGTGCTTTCGGCTGTAAGCGACAAGACCGCAGACAGCGAATTTGGCACAGTTAAGCTTTTATCAAGCGAAACCAAGACCGAAATTCCTGCTCCTATTGCAGCACTTGAAACCGCTCAAGTTCGTTTTAAGAACCTTTGCGAAAAGGACGATATGTTAGAGAGTGTTTATAAGGCACTTGGGATTTAAAATCCCCCTGTCGAAGCTTTGCTTCGACATCCCCCTTTAGTCAAGGGGGACTTTGCGTGGAAAATGATATAAAAAACTAAAAAGCCACTTTTAAAGTGGCTTTTTAAGTCTTGTTATCTTGATTTAAAGGTGTCGCAACAGGTGTCGCTAACGCTTGTCGCACTGCTGTTACCAACCTGAATTTTACCTGCTGAACAGGTATCGTTTTCGGCGTGGTAAACACAGTTTTTAACGTTACATGAAATACAGTAGTTAGTTTCACATTTGTTTTGCATCAAAATAATCAGTCCTTTCTGACCTTGCGGTCAATAATAGTATGTGTGAAAGTTTTTAATTTATTTAAAAAGGGGGAAGAAAAGTGAGCGTTTTTGCAATTTCAGATTTGCATTTATCCTTCGGTACTAATAAGCCTATGGATATTTTTCGTGGTTGGGATAACCACACCGAAAGGCTTAAAGCTAATTGGAATCGACTTGTAAAGACCGACGATACTGTTATTCTTCCCGGTGATTTTTCGTGGGGCTTAAAGCTTGAAGACACTAAAGCTGATTTTGAATTTTTGTCGTGTCTTAACGGCAAAAAAATTATTCTTAAGGGCAACCACGATTTATGGTGGTCAACCGTTAAAAAGTTAAGAGAATTTTTTCAAGAACACAAGATAGAAGACGTTGACGTTTTATTTAACAATACCGTTATTGCCGAAGGCTATGCCGTTGCGGGCACGCGTGGTTGGTTTTATGACGCCAAGCCAGACGATAAAATCATAGCAAGAGAAGTTGGAAGACTTGAAAAATCTTTAAGCGAAGCCGAAAAAACAGGCTTGCCGATACTTGTCTTTTTGCACTATCCGCCCGTTTACGCAAATCAGGTTTGCGGGGAAATTTTTGATTGCCTAAAACGCCACAATATTAAAAAGGTTTACCACGGTCATATTCACGGTGCTGGGCTTAATAACGCCGTGAAGGAGTATCAAGGGGTAGAATTTAGGTTAATTTCTTGTGATTGTATAGATTTTACACCCTTATTTATAGGCTAAACCGACAAAAATTAAGTTTTTTCAAAAAAAGGTGGAAAAACCAAAATTTGTATGATATAATACTATGAGATTAAAATGCAGTATTTTGCGGAGGTAATAAAATGAGTTTAAAAGAAACAAAACAACTTTCAGCTAACAGATACGAGCTTGAAATTACTATCGACGCTGAAAAGTTTGGCGAAGCTATTAAAAAGGCTTACGAAAATCAAAAGGATAAAATCAGCATCCCCGGTTTTAGAAAGGGTAAAGTACCCTATGCTATGGTTATGAAGATGTACGGCGAAGAAGCATTCTTCGAAGACGCACTTAACATTCTCTATCCTGATGCTGTTGAAGAAGCTATCAATGAATCCGGATTAAAGGTTATCAACGATAAGATGGATTTCGATATGGTATCTATCTCTAAAGAAGAAGGCGTTGACTTTAAGATTGCCGTTACCACCTATCCCGAAATTGAAATCGGCGAATACAAGGGCCTCAAAGCTGAAAAGGTTATCGCAACTGTTGAAGACAGCGAAGTTGAAGCTCAACTTAAGGGTATGGCTGACCGCAACGCTCGTATGGTATCTGTTGAAGACCGTGCAGCTGCGATGGGCGACACCGTTGTTATCGACTTTGAAGGCTTTAAAGACGGCGTAGCTTCCGACGGCGGCAAGGCAGAAGGCCACACACTTGAACTTGGCTCAGGCGCATTCATCCCCGGTTTTGAAGAACAAATCGTTGGTAAGAATATTGACGACGAATTTGAAATTACCGTAACCTTCCCCGAAGAATACGGCGCAGAAGACCTTGCAGGTAAAGAAGCAGTATTCAAGATTAAGTTACACGAAATCAAATTACGTGAACTTCCCGAAATTGACGACGAATTTGCAAAAGACGTTAGCGAATTTGATACCCTTGACGAATTAAAGGCTGACTTAAAGGCAAAGGCTTTGGCACAAAAAGAAAGATTTGCTGATGAAGAAGTTGAAAACGACTTAGTACAGCAAATCGTTGACAGCATTAAGGGCGAAATCCCCGAAGCAATGTTCGAAAGCCGCTTAAACCAAAGCGTTGAAGAATTTGCTTACCGTTTACAAATGCAAGGTTTAGACCTTGACACATATCTCAAGTATTCAAACACTTCAATTGATGATTTCAAGGCTACCTTCCGTCCCCAAGCTGAAGGTCAGGTTAAGTTCCGTTTAGCACTTGAAAAGATTGTTGAGCTTGAAAAAATTGAAGCTACCGAAGAAGAATTAAACGCTCGCTTCGAAGAAATGGCTAAGCAATACGGTATGGAAGTTGACGCTGTGAAGAATGCTGTTCCCTCAAGTGAACTTGCAAAGGACGTAGCAGTAAGCAAGGCTATTGACTTGGTTAAGGCTAGCGCAGTTATCACCGAAGTTGAAAAGAAGACCGAAAAGAAGGCTGCTAAGAAGACTACCAAGAAAACAACCAAGAAAACCGAAAAGACAGAAGAATAATTGATTAAAGATTTAACGATTAGTTAATAATACGGTATAAGGGTGCCGGCACTAACGGTGCCGACACCCTTTAAATTACGATATTACCGTATTATAGCAACTAACGGGACGTCGAGGGCGCCGTCCCCTACAAATATTATATAAAGGAGATTATTTATGAGTTTAGTACCTTATGTATTAGAACAAACCAGCCGTGGGGAACGTTCTTATGATATTTTCTCCCGCTTACTTAACGACCGTATAATAATGCTCAACGAAGAAGTTAACAATACTACCGCAAGTATTGTTATCGCTCAAATGCTTTATTTAGAAGGTCAAGACCCTGATAAAGATATCAGCTTTTACATTAACAGCCCCGGCGGTTCGGTTACTGCGGGTATGGCTATTTACGACACAATGCAATACATTAAGTGTGACGTTAGCACTATTTGTATGGGTATGGCTGCCAGCATGGGCGCATTCCTTTTATCTGCAGGTGCAAAGGGTAAGAGATATGCTCTTCCCAACAGCGAAATTATGATTCATCAGCCATTAGGCGGCACACAGGGTCAGGCAACCGAAATTTTGATTCACGCAAAGCATATTGAAAAAACCCGTGAAAACTTAAATAAAATTTTGGCCCAAAACACAGGCAAATCTTTGGAAGAAATCGCACGCGATACCGAACGTGACAACTTTATGAGTGCGAAAGAGGCTTGTGAATACGGTCTTATCGACAAAGTAATAACCAAGAGGTAAAATAATGCCTAATAGAGATGATATGGAAATTTGCTGTTCATTTTGCGGCAAAGCACAGGATGAGGTGACCCGTCTTGTAGAAGGCCCGGGGGTTTATATTTGTGATAATTGTATTCAATTTTGCAATTCCCTGCTTTTTGAAGATGAATTACCCCAAAGAAAACGCGGTAAGCAGAAGGACAAAAAGGAATTTGTTCTTCCTAAACCCCAAGAAATTAAAGAAAAGCTTGACGAATACGTAATCGGTCAGGACGAAGCTAAGAAAACCTTGGCGGTGGCAGTTTATAACCACTACAAGCGTATTTTCAAAAGCGAAGGCGCCGACGTAGAGCTTGGCAAGAGCAACGTGCTTATGCTTGGTCCTACAGGTGTTGGAAAAACCCTTTTGGCGCAAACCTTGGCAAAAGTTCTTGATGTGCCGATTGCTATTACAGATGCCACCACCTTGACCGAAGCGGGTTACGTTGGTGAAGACGTTGAAAATATTTTGTTGCGCTTAATTCAAGCGGCCGATTACGATATTGAAAAGGCTCAACGCGGTATTATTTACGTTGACGAAATTGATAAAATCGCCCGTAAGAGCGAAAACGCATCCATTACCCGTGACGTAAGCGGCGAAGGTGTTCAACAAGCCTTGCTTAAGATTTTGGAAGGCACAATTTCTAACGTTCCGCCACAGGGTGGCAGAAAACATCCCCAACAAGAGTTTATTCAGATTGATACCACAAACATATTGTTTATATGTGCGGGTGCCTTTGACGGTATAGAAAAAGTTATCGAACGCCGTATGGGTGGCAGCAGCTTAGGCTTTGGCGCGCAGGTGCGCTCGCCAAAAAGTCTTGAAAGTGAAGCCCTTTCTACTAAAGCAACCCATCAGGATTTGGTTAAGTTTGGTATTATACCCGAACTTGTGGGTAGAATGCCAGTTATAACTGCTTTGTCAGGTATGGATAAGGAAACCTTGGTTAGAATTATGCTCGAACCCAAGAATTCTATTATAAGACAATATGAAGCTTTATTTAAAATGGACGGTATCGAGCTTATTTTCGAAGAAAAAGCGCTCGAAAAAATTGCCGAGCTTACTATTGAACGTAAAACAGGCGCTCGCGGTCTTCGTTCGATTATCGAATCGGTACTGCAGCCTTTGATGTTTTCGGCTCCGTCTGATGATACTATCAAGAAAATTACCATTACCGCAAAAACGGTTGAAAACGGCGAAGCTAAAATTGAGAGATAAAAAAACAATGGATACACCTCGCGGCAGGCGTATCCATTGTTTTTTGTTTTTGGGCGACGATTTACATATAGATTACGGACGAAAAAAATTAAAAGCGGGGTAGAAAAAGCACATTGCGAGAATTAAATTTTTTGCCCTTCGCGGTTTTACCATTATTTATCAACATAGTTGTGCAAACTGCACAAAACGAGGGAGTAGGTATAAAAAAATGTTGACAAAAATCTTAAAAACTAGTACACTTATATTGGTATAGAACCGAATTCTTTGCGGCAATTCGAGTCAAAAACTAAAATTTTTGAAAGGAAGATTTTATGAAAAACAAAATTTTTAAGCTTCTCAGCGTAGTATTAGTACTCGCTATGGTTGTTACAACCTGCGTTTGTGCTGTTAGCGCTGAAGCAGTAACAGGTGGCAAAAAGTTAGTTTTATATGCTGCTGCTTCCCGTACAGGCGGTATGGACAGCAATAACGGTCTCACAGCAGACACACCTATCGCAACAGTTGAAAAGGCAATTCAATTAGGTCTTGCTGCAGGCTTAGGTGAAGGCGACGTTTTAACACTTAATGTTAGCGGTCACATCACATGGGGCGGCGACAGCAGCGAAAACAACGGTATCTCTACAGACTGGCAAGTTATGTCTTCTCACGCTTTTGAATTGGCATTAATTTCAGCCGACGCCAGCGGTAGCGTAAGTGACGTTGCAGAAGGCGAACCCAAGAAACGTATGCTTATGGGTGGACCTATGTCCTTTAAAGACGTTTCTATCACTGCAGGTAGCACCTGGTTGTGCATCTGCTTCGATGGTCACCCCGTAACCTTTGATGGTCAATTCGGCAGCGATATGTTTGACCTTGTTCTTGGTAACAGAAGATGCCTTACATACGAAAAGGAAACAACAGCTAATTTCTATTCCTTCTGGCCCAAGCTTTTCGTGGTAAACAGCTATGGTGACGTTACATATAATGACGACATCAACCTTAACCTTTACGAAAATACTGCTTCTCCCAACGTAAGCAACGATAGAAACTTCATTCTTGAATGCGGTCCTATCGACGGTGGTAAAGATGAAGATGGTAAATTAAGAGCGGGTACAGTAACAATCAATAAGGGCTTCAATATCACTACTTATATTCCTAATAAGATTCAATTCTCAAAATTGGAAAAGGTAGTTCCCGGTGAAAACGGTTACTTCAACGTTATCAACAACGCTCGTAACAACACCATTACTCTTAACGACGTTAAGGGCAGAGCTCCCCTTAAGGCAAAAACCTGGGTAATTAACAACGTAGCTATTGAAGGCAACGTTGCTCCCGGTGAAGTAGCAGGCGAATTTATCGTTCCTGTTGGCTACATTGCAACCGCTACAGATACTGCAGGTAAAGCTACCGTATCTGCTGATGGTAAATTAAACCTTGCTGCAGGTCAATATGCAGTTGATATGAAGGTATGTACCGCACACGAATATGACGGCAATAAGGACGCTGACTGTAACCTTTGCGGCGCTACCCGTGAAGTAGCCGACGGCGCTTGCGACCAGCACGTATTCGGCGAATATACAAAGGATAACAACGGTTCTTGTACATCACTCGGTACCGAAATGGCTTTCTGTATCTACTGTGGTGCATTTGATATCCGTGACGTTGCAGGCAAGGCTCCCGGTCATAAGTATGACAACGACTGCGACGACGATTGTAACGAATGCGGCAAGGAAAGAGACGTAGAACACACCTATAAGAAATACAAGACCACCGACGCTACAACAAGCAAGAACGGTAAGAAGTATTATAAGTGTGCTGATTGCGGTGCTACAAAAACATCCACAATCTATAAAGTATCTAAGGTATATCTTTCTACCGAAGAATACACCTACAACGGCAAGACCAAGAAGCCTTCCGTAAAGGTTTATGACTCTAAGGGTAAGAAACTTGATTACGGCGATGATTACACCTATAGCCGTCCTTCAAGCAGCAAGAAGGTTGGTAAGTATAAGATTAAGGTTACCTTCAAGGGCGATTACACAGGTAGTAAAACACTTTACTACACAATCAACCCGAAGGGTACTAAAGTAACAAGCGTAACCGCTGCTAAGAAGAGCTTAAAGGTTAAGATTTCTAAGCAGAGCACTCAAACCACAGGTTATCAAATTCAGTATTCGACATCCAGTAAGTTCAAGTCAGCAAAGACTAAGACAATAAGCAGTTACAAAACAACTTCTTATACAATTAAGTCTTTATCAGCTAAGAAATATTACTACGTAAGAGTAAGAACCTACAAGACTGTTGACGGTAAGAAATATTATTCCGACTGGTCAAAATCAGTTAAGAAGAAAACTAAATAATTAAATTAAAAATCTCCCGTGTAAAAGCGGGAGATTTTTGTGTAAGTAAAGATTAAAGGGCGGTTTTCACCGCCCTTTTCTATTATTTTACCTTTTTGCCGTTTAAAACTGCATTCACAAGGGTGTCGCCTTGGTATTGAAGCTTTAATGAAAAGAACGGCACCTTTTCTTCTAAAAGCCTTAAGAATATTTTGTCGCCTTCCCATATTGGCAGGGAATAGATTTTTTCTATTTCTACCCAACAAAGCTCGCCTTCATCACAGTCTGAAAGCTTGCCCGAAAAATCGGTCGTGTGGAAAACGTGCATATATTCGGTGCCCCACTTGTCAGAAACAAAGGTTACAATGCCACAATACCGTGTATTGTGAAGGGTAAGCCCCGTCTCTTCAAAAACTTCGCGGGCGTTGGCTTCTTCAGGGCTTTCACCCTGTTCAAACTTGCCGCCAATGGCAACCCATTTGTCGTGATTTAAATCGTTTTGCTTTTTTATGCGGTGAAGCATCAAATATTTGCCGTCTTTTTCAATGTGGCAAAGTGTGGTGTTTATCATAGTTATTTTGTTTCCTCTTCAATAGGGGTGGCTTCGTGAATATAATCCTTTAAATAGAAGTTATCCTTCTTTAAGTTTTCGGTATCGAAAATACAGTTGTACTGAATGCGTTCGTATTCGTTCAAAAGCTCGGTATAAGGGGAAACGTCGCTCCATTTATAGTGGTTGCCCTCGTTATCGATATAACCTACCGTGTTAATAACAGGAAGTGTTTCACGCAATTCTAACAAATAACGGTTGTATTCGGTAAGCTGAACGTTGGCGGTTTTTAGCACCAGGGAAGAAAGGTAGTTAACGCTCATACGTTCAATTTCTTCTTCTTCAATATCGTAATTCGCCCAAATATAGAAAGGTGTCATATGGCGGCGCTGTTCTTGTTCGGGTGTGAGTGAAGATAAACTCTTAGCACCCAAAAGCTCTGCCACAAATTCGGGTTCAATGGTCGGTTGATGGTCGCCAAACATACAAATAACGGTTGGTTCTTCAACCTTTTCAAAATACTCAATAAGCTTTTTAAACGCCTTGTCGCTTTGCTTTATAAGTGATAAATATTCATTAACCTTGGGGTATTCAGTTTCGGTTTCGGTTAAATAAACGTCTTCCTTAAAGTTTACCGCCGTGGTGGTATAACCACCGTGGTTTTGCATTGTTACGTTGAATATGAAGTAAGGCTTGGATTTGTCGCGATTTTCGTAGTTTTTGATAAGGTAGTCATAATTATACGAATCGCTTACATATTGGCGCAAAAGCATTTTACTACCGGGATAATAGCGGTCAACAAGACCTTGTAAATAGTCGGGATTGCTGCCGTTTTGTTTAAAATCGGGCATAATATCGGGTTTGATTAAATCTTCAAGTGCAATAAAGTCATTAAACCCGAAATTAGAATAAACCGAAGTTCTGTTCCAACCTGCTTCATAATAGGGGTGGAAGGCGGTGGGGGCATAGCCTTGTGCCTTAAGGGTTGAAACCATAGATGCCGAAGGCTCGTCAATATAAAGCATATAGGCGTTACTGCCAGACGGCAAGAATGCGGTTGTGTGGCCTGTTAAAAATTCAAACTCGCTGTTAGAAGTACCCGCGCCGATAACAGGCACGTACAAGTTGCCCTTTATGGTATTTTCTTTAAGTGAATTAAGGTAGGGCATATACTTTTTGTTGGTTTCAAAATCGCCCAAAACCGACAAATCCGAAAGGGATTCGTTCATAATACATATAATATTAGGTGCGTCGGCGTTCACAGGTGTGTCTTGCTCGTCCTTATCGGTAAAATCGGGGACGGTATTGGGGTCGTAATCGTTGGGGGCGGTCATATAAAGATACTTTGTATTGGCAAAAAAGTTCCACACAAAGCCGTAGTTATGGTAACCGCGGGTTTGGTTCCAGAAGTCAGGTCTTACGCCCATATCGGCAAAAACGCTTGTAAAATAGAACAAAACAAGAACTACAACCGAAAAAGCGCCTGTAAATGCGCGCGAAATAACCTTGGTGGGCAGGGTGTATTTCGGGGTTTTCATTTTAATAATTGTGGTTGTTAAGAAAATAAATAAAAGCGAAGCGGTAATAATTTCGTGGTCGGGGGCGTAGTTATAGGTGTTTGCAACACCCGCTGCTGTGGTAATGCTTAAAAAGTCCATTGGTTGAAAGGGTGTTCCGCGGAATTCCAAAACGTAGGAATGCGCAAACGCAAGCGCAAACAGAAGGGTATTAACCGAAAGGAATGTTACTGTAAAGCTACCCGAAATAGCGAAAAGCAGGAAATAGAGAATTAAAATTACAATATAGTTGGCAAAAAAGCCGAGATACGTCATATCGTAAACGAATACGCCGTTAAGACATTCCGAAATGGTCATAAAACAAATCGGCATTAAGAAAAGTATAATAAAGCCTAAAATTTTGCGGATTTTTTCACTCCTTAAACGAACTGTGAAAATAACCGCAAGGGCGATAGCGAATGGCAAGAACAGGTCTATTGCCATAAGCATCCAACGGCTTGAATTTGAAAGCTCAGAAAAAGCGCCGATGTTTAGAATCACGCAAATAAGGGTTACTATGCATAATACACTGCCGGTAATTTTGGAAGCCTTGGTATATGAAACTTCAAACGTGTTATTTAAAAATCTGGGCAACTTTTCCCAAAAGAATGAATATATCTTTTTAGCTGTGGCTTGAAAATTCATAACTTCCTCCTTCAAAAAATGGTCTAACAATTATTATATCACACATTATATATAATAACAACATTTTTATACCAAAATCTACTAAAGGGTTTACAAGTTGCAATTAATTGAGTATAATGTTGTTAATAAATCGAACGAGGTATTATTGATGAAACGAATATTGGCATTGCTTTTGATGGCAATAATGATTTTTGTATTTATGGTAGGTTGTAAGGACCGTACCCACAGTGAAACGGTGGAAAGAGAAGGCAAACTTTTGGTTGGCATTACCGATTTTGCCCCTATGAATTATAAAGAAAATGGCGAATGGACAGGCTTTGACACCGAATTTGCCAAGCTTTTTGCAAAAGAAAAGTTTGACGCCGAAGTAGAGTTTGTTGAAATTGAATGGACCGAGCGTTTTGAAGCGCTGGACAACGGTGAGGTTGACTGTCTTTGGAATGGTGTAGTTCTTGCTGATAGGTTTAAGGATAAAGCCGACTTTTCTGACCCTTATCTTAAAAATGCTCAGGTTTTGGTTTTAAAAGCCGACCGTGTTGCCGATTATGACGATGGTTTTCAGATTAGAAACCTTAAATTTGCGGTTGTTAAAGGCAGCGAAGGCGCCTTTTATGTGGTGGACCGCAACGGATTTAAAAACGCGACCGAGGTTGAAACCCGCGATAAAGCGCTTGAAATGGTAAGCAAGGGCGAAGTTGATGCTGCGGTTATTGACCTTACAACAGCAAACTTTTTAACAGGTGAGGGTAAAAAATACAGCGATTTGGGTATTGGCTTTGATTTTTCGAGCGAATTTTATTGTGTTGCTTTCCCTGATGATTCGGACATGACCGAAATTTTTAACGAATTTTTGGATGAAGTGGGCGAAAACGAGTTAAAATCACTCGCTCAAAAGTACGGCGTAACCCTTTATTAAGCAAAATACTGTTATAAATATACAAAACTTTGGTTCTTTAGTTGGGTAAAGTGCCAAAGTTTTATTTTTTAGCAAAAAACACTTTACAAATTTAGTTTGGTAAAGTATAATTGCAACATCGACTTAAAAACAAAACAAAAAGAGGTAATTAAAAATGAAAAAAATATTAGCTTTACTTATGGCAGTACTTATGATTGCAGCTTGCTTTACAGGTTGCGGTGCTAACATTGATGAAAAGGTTATCACAGTTGGTTATACCGATTATGCTCCTATGAACTATAAGAACGATGCTGGCGAGCTTGTTGGCTTTGACACCGAACTTGCACAAAAAATCTTCACTAACTTAGGTTATAAGGTTCTTTTCCAAGAAATCGTTTGGGAAAATAAATACACCGATTTAAATTCAGGCACTATCGACTGCATCTGGAACGGCTTTACCGCTAATACATCTGATGATGACGGTATTGCACGTGCTGAAAAGGTTGATTTCTCTTATAACTATATGGAAAACCTTCAGGTTGTAGTTGTAAAGAGTGATTCAGGTATCACAAAGGCTGAAGATTTAAAGGGCAAGTTTGCCGTTGCTGAAAGCGGCTCTGCAGGTGAATCTTACGCAAAGGCTACCTTCGAAGATATTTCTTTCAAGGGCTTTACAAAGCAAACCGATTGCTTGACCGAAGTTAAATCAAAAACCGCTGATTTCGCAGTTTTAGATGCTCAGCTTGCTAAGAGCTACTGTGGCAAGGGCGACTATGCCGACCTTATGATTGTTGAAGGTCTTGAAAGCGACGTTGAATACTATGCTATCGGCTTTAAGAAGGGTAGCGAGCTTACCGCACAGGTAAACGAACAGCTTGAAAAATTGGCTGCTGACGGCACAATCGAAGCTTTGGCAGAAAAATACGGCGTAGCAAACAGCGCAATTAAGGATTTTTCAAACCAAAAGTAATTTTTAAAAAATATTAGACGGTGTGGCAGGTCTAAAGCCTGCCACACTTTTTGAGGTAATAAAAAATGTCTTTTTCAGAGGTAACTCTATTCCTGCTTGACGGGTTTAAAATATCCCTGTTAATTTTTGCGGTAACCCTAGTTTGCGGCATACCGCTTGGTCTTCCTATAGCGTTTTGTTCAATGAGCCGCTTTAAAGCGGTTAAAAGCATTTCTAAGGTAATTGTTTGGATAGTTCGCGGTATTCCGTTAATGCTTCAAATATTTATTATCTATTACGTACCTGGGCTGCTTTTTAATTTCCCGATGTTTAGCCAAATAGATAAATACATATATCTAAATTATGGTATTGCCGACGCAGGACGAATTGTGGCGGTGCTGATTGCATTCACACTAAACTACGCCTGCTATTTTTCGGAAATTTATCGTGGCGGTATTGAAAGCATACCTAAAGGACAATACGAAGCGGGCTATGTTTTGGGGCTTACCAAATCCCAAATTTTCAAAAAAATTATCTTAAAGCAGGTTGTTAAGCGTATTGTTCCGCCAATGTCTAACGAAATTATCACACTTATTAAGGATACCGCGCTTGCTAACTGTATTATGGTTTGCGAAATTATTAAGCAAGCTAAGGAATTGGCAGCAACAAAGGCACTTGTTTGGCCGCTTTTCTATACAGGCGTTTTCTATTTGTTGTTTGTGGGTATTTTAACAATAGTTTTAAGCAAGTTAGAAAAGAAACTTGATTATTTTAGAGGTTAAGCTATGTCGGTTTTAGAGGTTAAAAATATAAAAAAGACTTTCGGCAAAACCGAGGTTTTAAAGGGAATAGACTTTACACTCGAAAAAGGCGAGGTTCTGTCTATCATCGGCTCTTCGGGTAGTGGTAAAACTACCTTGCTTCGTTGTATCAATTTTTTAGAATTTGCCGAAGAAGGTACAATTTCGGTTGACGGTAAGATGATTTTTGACGGCAAAGCAGGGACAAAATTAAGCGATGAAGAAATTCGCCAAAACCGATTGCATTTTGGTCTTGTTTTTCAGTCGTTCAATCTTTTTCCGCAGTATAACGTGCTAGAAAATATTACCTTAGCGCCAAATCTTTTAAAACTTGGCACTACTGAAGAAAATAAGGCCCGTGCTTTAAAGCTGATTGAGCGTGTAGGTCTTAGCGATAAGGTGGATTTTTACCCCTGTCAACTTTCGGGCGGTCAGCAGCAGCGTGTGGCTATTGCGCGCGCTTTGGCGCTTAATCCCGATATTCTTTGTTTTGACGAGCCTACCTCCGCTCTAGACCC
>JAZRBQ010000059.1:0-3073 GCA_045635145.1 Acutalibacteraceae bacterium
GTTCAAAAAACAAAGTAGCAAGTTTCTTTCCTGCGCACTTGTGAGCATATTTATCGGGATTTGCGATAATATCATCAGCCGTTGCTAATAATTTATCAATTTCGGCTGTGGAAAGTTCCAAAATATCAATTAAACTTCTCATTTTAACTTGCCTTTCGATTATTCCTTTGCACCATTTATAGCAAGGTAGTTCTTTATTCTTTCAACGTTTTCTTTATTCTTTTCGTCTTCTTCTAAGTATTCGATAATATCGTAAACATCAACAACAGAATATACGGGGAAGCCAAATTCCTCGCCAACCTCTGCCATAGCACTCTTTTCAGTTTTGCCCTTTTCCTTGCGGTCAACCATAACGAAGGTAGCGGCAACCTTGGTGCCTTCTAATTTTGAAAGAATTTCCATACTTTCGCGGATAGCGGTACCTGCGGTGATAACGTCTTCAACGATAACAATTTCTTGACCTTCTTGGGGCTTGTAACCTACAAACACACCGCCTTCGCCGTGATCTTTTTCTTCCTTACGGTTAAAGAAGAAGGGAACGTCTAAACCGTTTTTAGCGAGTGCTACTGCAACTGAAACCGCAATCGGAATACCCTTGTAAGCGGGGCCGTAGAGAACTGTCTTCTTGTTGCCAACCTTTTCGAAGTAAGCCTTAGCGTAAAATTCGCCTAATTTGCAAATTTGTTCGCCTGTTTTAATATCGCCTGCGTTGATGAAGTAAGGGATTTTTCTGCCTGATTTAGCGGTAAAATCGCCGAACTTTAAAACGCCTGCGCCTTCTAAAAATTCTATAAACTCTCTTTTATAAGCTTCCATTTTTTAATTCTCCTTATCCTATAAATTCTTCACAGCATCTTTCGTAAGCGGCTACTGGGTCGGCAGCGGCGGTAATAGGTCTGCCTACTACGATGTAGTCCGAACCGATTTTCTTGGCTTCGCTGGGGGTCATAACACGCTTTTGGTCGCCGATGTCACCGTCAGCAAAGCGTACACCTGGGGTAACGGTTAAGAAGTTTGCGCCGCAGGTTTCGTGAACTTTACCTGCTTCTAAAGGTGAACAAACAACGCCGTCAAGACCTGCGATTTTAGCATTGTTTGCATAGTGCATAACAACCTTGTCGATAGGCTCTTTAATAAGAAGGTCGTTTTCCATTCTTTCTTGGTCGGTAGAGGTAAGCTGTGTTACCGCGATAAGAAGCGGTCTTGTGCCGTCGGGGCGGGTTAAGCCTTCCAAAGCGCCTTCCATCATAGAAATTGTGCCTGCAGCGTGAAGGTTGGTCATATCAACGTCTAAGCGAGATAAAACCGCCATAGACTTTTTAACAGTGTTTGGGATATCGTGAAGCTTTAAATCAAGGAAAATTTTGTGTCCGCGCTCTTTAATTTCTCTAACGATTGCGGGGCCTTCGGCATAGAAAAGTTCCATACCAATCTTAACGAAGGGCTTTCTGCCTGTGAATTTGTCTAAAAATTCGAGTGTTGCTTCCTTACTTGCGAAGTCGCAAGCGATAATTACGTCCTTACCCATTATGAGCGCCTCCTATAATTTCAGTTAAACTGTTTATTCTGTATTTTTCCATTACTCTTGGTAAATCGTCAATGATTCTCTTACAAGCATAAGGGTCTACAAGGTTTTGCGCCCCTACCTGAACGGCGGTAGCGCCTGCAAGCATCATTTCGATAACGTCTTCGGCGGTGGCAATACCACCCATACCGATAATCGGGATTTTAACTGCATCGTAAACCTGATATACCATTCTAAGTGCCACAGGCTTAATTGCAGGGCCCGAAAAACCACCCATTTTGTTAGCTAAAATCGGTTTTTTACGTTTTAAATCAATTCGCATACCTAAAAGTGTATTGATAAGGCTTACACCGTCAGCGCCTTCGCTTTCGCAAGCCTTTGCGATTTCGACAATGTCGGTAACATTTGGTGATAATTTAATAAAAACAGGCTTTGTAGTAACCTTTTTAACCGCCTTTGTAACTTCGGCAGCATTTTTTGCGCTTGTGCCGAATGCCAAACCGCCACCGTGAACGTTGGGGCAGGAAATATTTACTTCAAACCAACCAATTTGGTCTTCTTTGTCAAGTCGCTCGCAGGTGTAGGCATAATCTTCAATCGAAAATCCGCTTACGTTAGCCATAACAGGCTTGTGGAAGCATTCCTTAAGTTTGGGTAATTCTTCGCTGATTACACGTTCTACACCAGGGTTTTGAAGACCTACCGAATTGAGCATACCTTCGGGACATTCAGCAATACGGGGTGTTGGGTTACCAAAGCGTTCGTCACGGGTAGTGCCCTTGAAAGAGAATGTGCCAAGGCAGTTAATGTCGTAAATATTTGCAAATTCATAACCAAAACCAAAGGTTCCGCTTGCGGGAATAACGGGCTTATCCATCTTAATACCGCTTAAAATTACGCTTGTATCTACCATACGATTTCCTCCCTATAAAGCACGGGGCCGTCCTTACAAATACGTTTGTTGCCGTACTTTGTTTTACAGCTACAACCCATGCAAGCGCCAAAGCCACAGCCCATTCTTTCTTCAAAGCTGTACTGACCGCTGGTTTTAGCAACCGATTCGATAGCTTTGAACATCGGCATCGGTCCGCAAGTGAAGAAGTAAGAATATTCGCGGTCCATAGCGTCGGTGACAAATCCCTTGACGCCCATAGAGCCGTCGGCTGTCGCCACAAGGACTTCTGCGCCAAGCGCCTCAAATTCATTTTTATAAAACACCTCGTCCGCCTTGTTGAAGCCCAGAATTACGGTAGGCTTCTTTCCCTCTCGGATAAGCTCCTTACAAAGCATATACAGAGGCGGAACGCCAACGCCTCCGCCGATAAGCAGGGGCTTTTCACCCGCTTTCGTAAGGCCGTAGCCGTTGCCAAGACCTGTGAGCAAATCAAGGCTTTCGCCCTCGGTCATTCTGCTCATTTGCTCCGTACCCTTGCCCACAACCTTGTAAAGTAGGGTGAGGATACCGCCCACACAGTCGCAAACCGATATGGGGCGGCGAAGATACAGACCGACAAGTCGAATATTCACGAACTGACCGCAGCTTATGCC
>JAZRBQ010000060.1:0-8182 GCA_045635145.1 Acutalibacteraceae bacterium
GCTTCGCTCGTTGCCGCGCCTACCCAACAGTCCACCGGACTGTTGGGCTTAACGGCTTGTTCGAATCCCGTTATTTTTTATTAAAAACAAAAAACCAACCATAAAGGTCGGTTTTTCGCTGGTGGAGCTAAGGGGATTCGAACCCCTGACCCCCACACTGCCAGTGTGGTGCGCTACCAACTGCGCTATAACCCCAAATTTATATTTGCAATAAGGATAAAAACAATTTTTACCCTACAACAAAATTATAATATCACGGTTTATCTACTTTTTCAAGTTTATTTTTTAATTAATTCTTGACATAAATAAAAAAAGGGGTATAATATTTTTGTTACCAAAATTTTGGGGCATCGCCAAACGGTAAGGCAACGGACTCTGACTCCGTCATTTCAAGGTTCGAATCCTTGTGCCCCAGCCAAAAATCTCCCCGGACAATGTTCGGGGAGATTTTACTTTTTCACTTTTCACTCTTCACTTTTCACTCTTCACTTTTCACTAAAACCGTCCGAGCAGATTTTGAAGTAATAAATAATAGTGAATAGTGAAAAGGTTTTTATAATTTAAAACAATTATTTAAAACTTCAAACTTTTATGCTATAATCAACCCAATCACAACACAAGGAGTAATTATGAAAACGTACAATAAACTCGTAAGGGATAAAATCCCCGAAATTATGCTTGCAAGCGGTGTTAAACCCGTAACGAAAACACTAAATCCCGAAGAATACACCCTTTATTTAGAAAAAAAGCTGGACGAAGAGGTCGCCGAATACCATAAAGACAAAAACGTGGAAGAGCTTGCCGATATTTTGGAAGTGGTTTACGCTCTTTGTGAAAATTTAGGGCATAGTGTTGATGAATTGTCGGTGTTTTATAACCAAAAGCACAGCGCTCGCGGCGGATTTAAAAAGAGAATTTTGCTTATCGGCGATGAAGGGTAAAAAATTATGAATTGTTAAAATGTTGTTTTATTCAACGCTTCGTAGGTTGCCGTTGTGCGAGTTTTAGGATAGAATGATTACGAGGTGTAGAAAATGAATACATATATTACTGGTGGAGTTATTAAGCATTTGCGTGAAGCTAAGGGACTGACTCAAGGCGAATTGGCACAAAAAATTGGCGTTAGCAGTAAGGCAGTTTCAAAATGGGAGACCGCAAAAGGACTTCCGGATATTTCTCTTATTGAGCCATTAAGCAAAGCTTTGGGTGTTTCAGTTATGGAGCTTATGTCGGGTGACAAAATTATGAATAAAAACATATCATCTAATATATTACGCTCAAAATTTTACGTTTGCCCCGTGTGTAATAACATAATCAGGGCTATGGGGGAATCACTTATAAGCTGTTGCGGTATAACCCTGCCGCCGCTCGAGGCTGAAGAAATAGATGAAGCTCACAATATCACAATAGAACGTGTTGAGGATGAGTATTTTATAACCGTAAAACACGATATGACCAAAAAACATTATATCTCGTTTTTGGCATATCTTACAACCGATAGGGTGCAGTTTCAAAAGCTTTACCCTGAAGGCAATGCCGAAACAAGATTTCAACTCCGAGGGAGCGGGTATTTATATATCTATTGCAACAAACACGGACTAATGAAAAAGAAAATATAAAATTTAAGGGCCGCTTTGATTTTATAGAGCGGTCTTTTTTGTTGAAAAACTGATTTGTTTGTGATATAATGGCTTAAAGATGAAATTAAGAGGAGATTTTAATATGAAAAAAATCATTGCTATAATTTTAGTATTAACTTTTGCCTTTGCGCTTGTTGGTTGTAACAACAGCAACAAAATTGAAGTAGCCACCAATACCGAAGCAGTGGAAAATTCGATTATAAAGGCTCCCCGCTTTTCTTATGACGAAGAAAAGGAAAAACATTCTCAAGAAAAAGACGGCGTAGAAGTAAAATCAGAAGGCTTTAAAAACACCGAAAAAACAAAAATCAAAACTATTAAAGACGCTGTAGAGCGCGCTTTAAAGGAACGCACAATCGATTCCGATTCGACCAACGTTTATTACGACGCTAAAACCAAAATTTGCAAGGTTATTTTCTCAACCGAAGGTGAAAAGGGTTATTCTCAATCGGTTTATATGGATAAAGAGGGAAAAACCGTAATGATGGTTTATGTAAAATAGTTGAATATTTATAAAAAATTACCGAGCAAGGTTTTATCCTCGCTCGGCTTTTTTATTCTTCAATAGATTTTTTGTGTTTATCGTGCAGGCGGGAAAGATTTTCATTAACAGCCATTTTTTCAATGATGATTTTAACGATTCCGTCAAGCTCGCTATTTTCGGTATAGTCGGCTTCGGTTATAAAATCAACACGGTTTTCGGCCAAAAGCTGTGTTGCAACCGATTTTTCGCGCTTATGGAAAACCGCAATCGACTGCCCATTGTTTGCTTTAACAAGTCGCATACAAGGAACGTCGGTAAGTCCGTCGCCGATATATATCATATTCCTAAAAGGAACACGTCTTTCTTCTTCGGGGATATAGGCATTCAATTTTTCGTTTTCCCAAATATCAAGCACACCCTTGTTTATTCTAAAAAGAAACTGGGTTTTGTTGGTATAGTTAACCGTAAGCTTGGGCCAAACCGCTTCGTTTTTGTCGTTATACAAAAATTCACAGGCGTAAATCTTTTTAAAATGCGGTTTTATAGACGAGCCTTCGATAATTTCCTTGGTGCCTGATGATATTACGTAATGTTCAATCTCTACACCGCATTTTTTGCCGTATTCGTTAATACGGTCGAACCATTCTTCAACCCCTGGGAAATATTTTATATCCTTGCCCAATGCCACAAAATCGTCCCGCGTTACCGAAACACCTTTTTCGGATGCGATTTTAAGCATTTGGTACATATAGGCGAGTATCGGGTCCATATTTTCATTTTGGCAAAGCTTTTCGGTTTCGCCCCAAAATTCCTTGGCGCTAAGGTTAAGGCTTGGTATAAACCCGAATTCCTGCATATCCTTGGTGGATAGGGTTTTATCAAAATCATACATTATAGCAATAATAGGTTTATTAGGTTTTGGCATAGACTGTTCTCCAATATTAGTTTATACATATATATTATATCATTCTAAATGTTTTTTCTCAATATCTTATTTTAAATGTATAGAAGGGCGGTCGAAGGCGCCCGCCCCTACGAACAACCAATATAGATTAACCGTAGGGGCGGATAATATCCGCCCGTTTTTTTGTAAAATTTAGGGGAAGATGATATCTTCCCCTACAAAACACAATAAAGATTTTTTCATAATCTAATTTTTCTTGTTATTTTGGGAGTAATATGCTAAAATTCAATTAAGATTTGCTTTTATTGATTTAAAAGACAATGAAAGGTATTAAATATGAAAAAAACTAAAACTCATTTGCCTCTTGCCGAAAAAGAGGTTAATTTGAAGAAAATTCGCGGAACTAAGATTCGTTGGCAGTTTTTTAATCTGCCGATTTATTTTTTACTCTCTTTTCTTCCTGCTTTCCCAATAATAGACATTATTATCAGCTTGCAAGAAAACAATTTGAATTTTGCCGAAACAATAGAGGGTTTAGAAATAATTTCAACGTTATTTTTAGTGCTTATTCTTCCGCTTGTTTTTTTGTCTTTATTAAATCGGTATTTTTTTGGCAGCATTGTCGGCGTTATAACCGATGAGGGCTTGTATTTAGATAACGGACTTGTTGAGTGGGAGAAGATTGAGAAAATCGAATATAATCCCAAGGTTTTATCTAAACATACCGTGTGTTGCCAAAACTATTCTCGTGCTACTATACATATTAAAACCTCGAAGAATCCGTTAGAGGTATTGCACTTTCCGCTGTATGCGGTAAGAAAAATTAAAAAACAACACCCCGAAATTAAGGTTGGCTTAGGCAAAAACGGCTTGGTTACACTACTTTTAATTGCTCTTGCACCAACAGTTCTTGCCATAATAGTGCCTTTGCTATCGGAATAAGGTTTAAATTTATAAGAAGTGTTGTCATTTTTTAATAAATATGGTAAAATTTAATTAAGACCTATATTTAGGAGTGATTTTATGGAAAATTTGATGAATAAAAAAGGCTTTATAAGCGATATGGACGGCGTTATCTACCACGGCAATAAAATTCTTGACGGCGTGCAGGAATTTGTTAATTGGCTTATTGAAAATGATAAAAAGTTTGTATTTTTAACTAACAGCTCAGAAAAAACACCCCACGAGCTTAGCATGAAGCTTGAGCGAATGGGTCTTAACGTTAGTGCTGACCATTTTTATACAAGCGCAATGGCTACTGCTGAATTTTTGCACAGCCAAAACCCCGGCAGCACCGCTTACGTTATTGGCGAAGCGGCGCTCACTAAGGCGCTTTATGACCATAAAATTTATATGAACGACGTCAACCCCGACTACGTTGTTGTGGGCGAAACCCGTACCTATAGCTTTGAAAAAATTGAAAAAGCTATTAACCTTGTGTTAAAGGGCGCAAAGCTTATTGGTACTAATCCTGATATCACAGGCCCCACTGAAAAAGGCATTATGCCCGCCACAGGCGCGCTTATTGCTCCTATTGAAATTGCAACAGGCAAAAAGGCATATTTTGTTGGCAAACCCAACCCCTTAATGCTTCGTCATGGCCTTAAAAAGCTTGATTGTCACTCCGAAGATATTGCCTTTATCGGCGATAGAATGGATACCGATATTATTGCGGGCATTGAATCTAACGTGGATGCCGTGCTTGTGCTTTCGGGCGTTACTAAGCGAGAAGATATCGACCTTTACCCCTATAGACCAAAATACATTTTCGGCGGTGTGGGCGATATTATTAAATAATAGAAATGAATTTGCCTAAACGTAAAAAATGGTAAGAGAATACGATTACAACGAAGTTTGGGTATATATTGAAAACAATCCTGCGCGTTGGCGGGATGATGAAATTTATAACGAATTATAGCGGACCGTCGATTTGGCGGTCCTTTTTATTGTCTATTGCAAAATAAAATCAAAAGTGATAAAATATTTTAAGAATTTATAAAATAATGCAATAAAAACGGCGTTTGGTGCATTGTTTAAGTAGGAGGGGTAAAAAAGCCTTGGTTTTTTTAATGATGGTTTATGAAAATTTACAAGAAGAAAAGCCCGAAAAATTAGAAAACTTGCTTTCTTTAATTTCTACGGGCGACCAAGATGCTTTTCGTGAATTTTATGAAAAAACAAAAACAAGCGTTTATGGTTTCGCGCTTTCTTTGCTCCGCAACACATACGATGCCGAAGACATTATGCAAAGCACATACGTCAACATCTTCCGCACCGCCGAAGCCTACCAAAAACAAGGTAAGCCTATGGCGTGGGTGCTTACAATTGTTAAGAATTTATGTTTTGAAAAAATGCGTAAAGCAAAGCATGAGACTGAATTGTCCGAAATTGGTGATTATAACGCTCCATACACAGAGCAAATGTCGTCGGATGATAAGTTGCTCATCGAATATGCTTTAAACTTATTAAAGCCCGACGAACGAAAAATTGTTGTTTTACATACCGTTTCGGGCTTAAAACACCGTGAAATTGCAAATTTACTTGATTTGCCGTTGGGTACTGTGCTGTCGCTTTACCAAAGGGCAATTAAAAAAACAAAAAAATATTTACAAGGGGGCGAGTACGGTGACAAATAAGGATATTGAAAAAAGATATCAAGAAGCCTTTTCACACGCGGTTCCCGACGTGTTTGACAAGGTTTTAGAGGAATGTGTTAATACAAATCAACAAAAAACAGTTGTTTTTGAACCCCAAAAGATAATTAGACCAATGTGGCGCAAAATGGCAAGTATTGCCGCTATGGTTGCTATAGTGATAACCTCGGGTATTGCTGGTTTTATGGTTTCTAAAATAGACCGAGTGGATTCTATCATAAGTTTTGACGTTAACCCCAGTATTGAGATTAAAGTAAGCCAAAAAGAACGAGTTTTAGAAGCCTTTGCCCGTAATGCCGACGGTGAAGTCGTACTTGACGGTATGAATCTTGAGGGAAGTGATTTGACGGTTGCTGTAAATGCTATCGTCGGCTCAATGCTTCGCAACGGATATATTGACGAATTGTCAAACTCTATTTTGATTAGCGTGCAAAACCCTAATTCTAAAAGAGGTCAGGCGCTTGAAAGCCGCATCTCTCACGAAATTGACCGACTGCTCAGCGCTTATGCTATTGACGGCGCGGTTATAAGCCAACTTTTACAAAACGAGAAAAAGGCAAAAGAAATGGCTGAAAAATACGGCATTACCGAGGGTAAGGCTCAGCTTATTTTGCAAATAACCGACTCTAACAAGAGCTATACATTTAAGGATTTGGCACCACTTACTATAAACGAGCTTGTATTGCTTACCTCTGATGATGAAAACCTGAAAAACAAGGTTAACGTAAAGGGTAAGGCAAGCGATAAGAGGTATA
This sequence comes from Acutalibacteraceae bacterium, assembly GCA_045635145.1. Taxonomy (GTDB): domain Bacteria; phylum Bacillota; class Clostridia; order Oscillospirales; family Acutalibacteraceae; genus UBA737. Next base: position 6,438 of record JAZRBQ010000060.1, read on the forward strand.
TAGGTAAAACCAACGCCAAAAGAAAAGCCTTAAATCAAGAAAATATTGCCGAAGAAAATATATTTGAATATAACTGTGAATTTAAGTATCAAGACGGTCAAATGGTTTACGTGGTTGGCTTTAAAACCCTAACCGCAAAATATAATTACGTTATAAAGGCGACTAACGGTAAAATAGTTAAATCCGAAATTGAACGCGGCGATTTTTCACAAGATTTACCGAATGAAAATTTACCCACCGACCTACCGATAATGTTGGATGAAGCTACGGTAAAATCTTTAGCGCTAAACGCGGCAGGTGTTACCGAACCAGATATTATAAATTATGTTTGTGTTTTTTATGATACAAGCGAAGTGCCCTATTATAACGTAAGCTTCTTTGTGGGCGAAGTGGCATATTCTTACAATATAAATGCTCAAACAGGCGAGTTTATAGATTTGTCATCTCAAAACACCGACGACACGACAAGTAGTGATACTTCTTCCGATTTGGTAAGTAGTGATGCAACCTCTTCAATAGATGACGGCTCGGTTACTACCAATACGCCGACAATTTCACAAACAGAATAAAAAATAAAAACCGCAAGTTCAAACGAACTTGCGGTTTTATTCTTTTAATTATCTATCGTTTCTTTTAAAACCTCTGCGGTTGTTGTCGCGGCGGGGCTTGCGGGGAGCTTCCTCGTCGGCACCTTCTTCAACAACAGCGCCGTTAATTTCAACTAAAGCATCACGGCGGGAAAGGTTAATTCTGCCTTGGTCGTCGATTTCGGTTACCTTAACGATTACCTGGTCGCCAACTGCAACAACGTCTTCAACCTTTTCAACACGCTTAACGTCAAGCTTAGAAATGTGAACTAAGCCTTCCTTACCGGGTGCAATTTCAACAAATGCGCCGAAGGTCATAAGTCTTGTTACCTTACCGCTGTAAATTGCGCCGATTTCGGGGTCGTTTGCGATAAGTTCAATAATAGCGATAGCCTGCTTAGCTTTTTCGGTGTCAAGACCTGCAACGAATACTCTACCATCTTCTTCAATGTTGATGGTAACGTCGCATTGTTCTTGGATACCTTGAATAACCTTGCCCTGCTTACCAATAACGTCACCAATCTTTTCAGGGCTGATAGATGTAGTGAGCATCTTGGGAGCGTAGGGGGATAATTCGGTACGGCATTCGGGAATACACTTAAGCATTACTTCGTCTAAAATATGCATTCTTGCCTTGTTGGTCTTTGCAAATGCTTCTTTAATGATAGCGGGTGTAAGACCGTGAACCTTGAGGTCCATTTGGATAGCGGTAATACCCTTGTGAGTACCTGCTACCTTAAAGTCCATATCGCCGTAGAAGTCCTCAAGACCTTGAATGTCAACCATTGTCATAAAGTCGCCGTAAACGCCGTCGTCCCCTGTGATAAGACCGCAAGAAATACCTGCAACGGGAGCCTTAAGCGGAACACCTGCAGCCATAAGCGCCAAGGTAGAACCACAAATAGAACCTTGTGAAGTAGAACCGTTTGAAGAAAGAACTTCCGATACTACGCGGATAGCGTAGGGGAATTCGTCAACGCTGGGGATTACGGGAACTAAAGCCTTTTCAGCCAATGCGCCGTGACCGATTTCACGTCTGCCGGGGCCGCGTGTGGGCTTGGTTTGGCCTACTGAGTAGGACGGGAAGTTGTAGTGGGGGATATATCTCTTAGATACTTCTTCGTCAAGACCGTCAAGTTTTTGTGCTTCGCTTACGGG
>JAZRBQ010000061.1:0-10270 GCA_045635145.1 Acutalibacteraceae bacterium
AAAAGGGAGCCTTTTTATATTTTAAGGCTTATGTAGCAAAGCCTTCGGGGTCAACGTCCAAACCAAAGCTAACGCTTAACGCCTTGTCCACCCTGCCCATTGCGTGATTATCAAGCGAGCCCATCTTTTCTTTAAGCCGTCTTTTATCAATAGTACGCACCTGTTCAAGCAGCACAATCGAATCTTTTGCAAGACCGCAATTGTCAGCATTTACCGAAATATGTGTGGGTAGTTTAGTCTTGTCACGTTGGCTTGTAATTGCCGCCGCAATAACGGTAGGACTGTATTTATTGCCAATATCATTTTGAATTATAAGCACAGGTCTTACTCCACCCTGCTCAGAACCGATTACGGGACTTAAATCGGCATAATATATTTCTCCTCGTTTTATATTCATATACTTTTCACACTCCGATTATATTGTTGCCGTAAATTTTAAAAAATAATCATCTAATTATTTTTCAATAATATTTTATGCAAAACTAAAGCTTTTGTGCTTAAACTAGCGGTGGGATTTAAATGTTGACTTTAAATCTTGTGATTGGTATAATTTCCCTAGAGGTGAAAACCTATGCAAAATTACAATATTACCGGTATGAGCTGTGCCGCCTGTAGCGCAAGGGTTGAAGCTTGTGTTAAGGCTTTAGACGGCGTAGATGAATGCTCGGTAAATTTACTTACAAACAGCCTTTCGGTTTCGGGCAAGGTATCAAGCGACGAAGTCATTACCGCCGTTGTAAAGGCAGGCTACGGCGCCACATTAAAGGATAATAATGCCGCTGATACAAATTCTATTGCCGATAACGAAACACCACGCCTTAAAAGACGCTTGTTTTGGGCATTAGGCTTTTTAATCGTTTTAATGTATGTTTCTATGGGGCATACAATGTTTTCTCTGCCTTTACCATTAGGCTTAGAAAAAAGTCCACTTGCTATTGCACTTATTCAATTGGTATTAACCCTTATAGTAATGTTTATAAACCGCAACTTCTTTACAAGCGGTATTAAAGCGTTTTTTCGCCGCTCCCCCAATATGGATACACTTGTATCATTAGGCTCTCTTGCGGGTTTTATTTACAGCAGTGCGATTTTAGTCAATATAGCCGTTTTTACAAATAAGGGCGATTTATCGTCTGCAAGTCACCTGCTTCATAACCTTTATTTTGAATCTTCGGCAATGATTTTAACCCTTATTACCGTTGGTAAAACACTCGAAGCTCGTGCCAAGGGTAAAACAACAAACGCCCTTAAGGGTCTTATGGATTTATCCCCAAAAACCGCTACCGTTTTATTGAACGGTAAAGAAACTACACTGCCTGTCGAAAACATTAAAATTGATGATATATTCATTGTAAAACCCGGCGAAAGCATCGCGGTGGACGGCATTGTTTTAGAAGGCTTTAGCGCGGTGGATGAATCGATGCTGAGCGGTGAAAGCATACCTGTGGATAAAGCCGTAAACGACTGCGTTTCGGCAGGTACTATTAATCAGTCGGGCTTTTTAAAATGCAAAGCAATTAGGGTCGGCAAAGATACTGCCATTTCTCAAATAATAAAAATGGTAAATGATGCCGCCGCAACCAAAGCACCAATAGCCAAAATTGCCGACAAGGTTTCGGGCATATTCGTACCAATTGTAATAGCAATTGCACTTATTACAACTGTGATTTGGCTTTTATGCGGTCAAACCTTCGGTTATGCTTTAGCGCGTGGTATTTCGGTTTTGGTTATAAGCTGTCCCTGTGCTTTAGGTCTTGCTACACCCGTTGCGATTATGGTCGGCAACGGCAAGGGAGCAAAAAATGGTATTTTATTTAAAAACGCCGTGGCACTTGAAGGTGCAGGCAAGGTTAATATCATTGCCCTTGATAAAACAGGTACCATCACTACAGGCGAGCCTACTGTGACCGATATTCTACCCTTTAATACATCGGAAGAATCACTTTTGCGCCTTGCATTAAGCCTTGAAAGTCAAAGTGAGCATCCATTATCTAAAGCTATTGTAAATGAATGTAATATACGCGGTTTTAATGCCGAAAATATAGAAAATTTTAACGCCGTTGCAGGCAACGGACTTACCGCCACCTTAAACGGCGATACCTTAAAAGGCGGCAACTTAAAGTTTATTGGCGACTGTGTTCCCGCCACCATGATTAAACTAGCCGAAGCATACGCAAATGACGGCAAAACCCCTTTGTTCTTTTCTAAAAATAACGAATTTTGCGGTATAATTGCCGTTGCCGATAAAATTAAAACCGATGCCAAGGAAGCCATAACTCAGCTTAAAAATATGGGTATTCGTGTTATAATGCTTACAGGTGATAACCACCGCACAGCCAAGGCGTTGCAACAAAAGATTGGTATTGACACCGTTTATTCGGAAGTTTTACCTCAAGACAAGGAAAACATTGTATCTTTACTTAAAAAAGAGGGTACTGTAGCTATGGTTGGCGACGGAATTAACGATGCCCCCGCCCTTACAAGCGCCGATATTGGCATTGCAATCGGCACTGGCACCGATATTGCCATTGATGCTGCCGATGTAGTTTTAATGAAAAGTGACCTTTCAGACCTTCCCGCCGCAATAAGACTTTCCCGCGCAACCCTTAAAATTATTCACGAAAATCTATTTTGGGCATTTGCCTACAACTGTTTGGGAATTCCTGTTGCCGCAGGTGCATTTGTTGCATTATTCGGTTGGCAATTAAACCCCATGCTTGCCGCCGCCGCGATGAGTCTTTCATCATTTTGCGTAGTTTCAAATGCCTTAAGGCTTAATTTATTAAAAATTTACGATAATAAAAACGATAAAAAAATAAAATCAAAGGAGAAACCAAAAATGACTGTCACCACACTTGTTATTGAGGGAATGATGTGTCCTCATTGTGAAGCGCACGTTAAAAAAGCTTTGGAAAATTTAGAAGGCGTTTTAACCGCTACCGTTAGCCATACGCAAGGTACCGCCATTGTTGAATCAAACAAAGTTACAGATGAAAAATTGAAAGACACTGTTGAAGCCGAAGGTTACAAGGTGCTTGAAATAAAAAAATAAAACCGAAGGATAGATTGGATGTTAAAATGTAAAAAATTCTTAGCAGTTTGGTTGGTAATCACCCTTCTGCTTGGCATTGTCCCCTTCTCTACCTACGCAAAAGAAGAAAAAATCAAAATGGGATATATTTTTGAAACCAACGTTAATATCCGCAAAAACGCCACTACTACTTCAGACAAATTAGACAACGTTTCAAAAATCAATGTTGCCGTTTTGGACAGTAAAAAAGACACAAAATCGGTAAAAAACCCGAAAACCAAAAAGACCTTTATTTGGTATAAAATTACCTACTCTACCGAATCAAAGACCATAACCGGCTATGTTCGTGAAGACTTAATCAAGGTTAATGAATACACGCTCGATGAAGACTTCAAAAAACAATTAAATGATTTTCCTGAAAGTTATCACGACGATTTGATTTTGCTTCATGCATTGTATCCAAACTGGCAGTTTGTAGCTGACAAGGTTGATGAAAAGTTCTCCTCGGCAGTAGCCGACCAAGATACTGATTTTCGCAAGGTTATTGAAACAAAATACAACTCCTTCCGCTCAATGCGAAAGGGTTGTTATGACTACAAAAAAGACAAGTTTATAACCACTTCCGGCGGACGCTACGGTGCCTCGCGTGAGGTTATAGCCTATTATATGGACCCGCGCAACTTCCTTGATTCTAACGATATTTATATATTTTTAGAACAAACCTACAATTCTAAAACCCAAACAGTCAAGGGTATTGAAGAACTTGTAAACGACACCTTTTTAGACGCTAAAATCAAAGATAAAAATGATAAATATTACGGCAAACGCTATGCCGAAGCGATACTTTACGCCGCAAAAAAATCAAAAGTTAATGCCTATGTTTTAGCATCAACAATTTTGCAAGAGCAAGGTAACAGCGGTTCTCCCCTTACAAAAGGCACAACCTATAAAAGCAAAAAGGTTTATAATTTCTTTGGCTATATGGCAAGCGGAAGCACTTCAGCAGAAGTCACCAAAAGCGCCGCAAAATATGCTTACAGTCAAAAGTGGTACACTCCCACAGAATCAATTGTATCAGGTGCCAAAAAATACGGTTCTGGCTATATTTCAGTCGGTCAAGACACATATTATTATAAAAACTTTAACGTCCACAATCCCGACAAGCTTAATCATCAATACGCCCAAAACGTTACCGATTCGGTAAATTCCGCAATTAAATTAAGGGCAATTTATTCAGACCTTACCGACCTTAAACTCACCTTCCGCATTCCTGTATTCGAAAAAATGCCTGAAAAAGTTTCTAAACTCCCATCAAAAAGCAGTAAATATAACAACTACTATTTTGAAGATTTAGAAGCCAAAGGGCTTACCAGCTTCAGCAAATTTAAAACCAAATACAGCATCTCTACCAAGGGCGATTTGATAGTATGTTACACCCTCCCCGAAAAAGCCACCTACCAAGGCGAAAATAAATACAAGCTAAAAAAGGGCGAAAATTCTATCAAGCTGACCGTCAAATCGCAAACAGGCTATACCAAAAGCTATACCTTAACGATAACCGCCAAAAAAGCGGCTACCCTTACTGTAGCACCAAAAGGCAAAGCACTTTTAGCCGACGAAAAGGGTGATTTGTATTACTATAAGGATGGTGTCAAAAAAACTTCAACCACCCTTGTTAAACACAACGGCGAATACCATTACGTCAAGAAAGGCAAATGGACTAAGAGCACCCTTATTTTTAAATACAACAATAAAAAGTATTACGTTAAAAAAGGCGTTGTTCAGTCGGATTATTCAGGCACTAAAAAAATTGACGGCAAAACCTATAAAATCAAAAAAGGAATAGTGGTATAAACCAAACCGCCGAGCAAAACGCTCGGCGGTTAATTTTTGTAATTAAAAATATTTTTAAGTCAATTCAATACTTAGATTAAAACAAATCCTAACGGCTTGTTCGAATCCCTATTTAATATAAAAATTAAAAGAGAGTGACATCTTTGATGTCACTCTCTTTTAATTGGCACGCTGAAAGGGATTCGAACCCCCGACCCTCTGCTTAGAAGGCAGATGCTCTATCCAACAGAGCTATCAGCGCATATGCTGTTTACCACAGCAAAAATTATTATATCACACGTTAACAAAATAATCAAGCAATTTTTTAAAAAATCCCCGAAAAATTCGGGGATTTTAAATTATGCCTTTACCTTTTTTGTATTAACTACAACTACTAAAGCGGCTGTTGCCATTAAAACGGCAACAAAAGGAGTAACATCGCTAGTTTGAGGAGACTGAACATCTTCACCGTCAAGCTTGCTTGCGGTCTTGCCGTCGGTTACGATAACAAGTCTGTCATAGCCTTCGGGTAAATCGAATATTACCTTGCCATCCTTAATTACGGGATGAATAACATCTACACCGTCTTCATTTTCAAGCAAGATTATAACCTTAGAAGTAGAAGTAATACCCACAATATCCAATGTAACGGTTACTTCAAACTTAGGATTACCGATAACGATGATTTCGTAGTGGTCAACAGGCTTTAAGGTTTCGTCCTTTTCTTCCTTCTTTAAATCTTCAATAACGTCCTCAACGTCCTTACTCACCTTATCGTCAATCTTTTCAAGGATAATGCAGTTTTCTTGACCGTCCTTGTCAACCGAAGTAACACCTGAAATTACGCCTTCAGCTTCGGGAGAAGGAAGCGCAAATACTGCAGTTGCACTAACTGTTACAAATAATACTGCTGTCAATAAAATCGCCAAAATCTTTTTCATAATAAATTCCCCTTCAGTTTGTTTTTATATAAAATAAATTCAAAACCATTTCATAAAGTGCCTCGTCATCCGCCGTAAAGGTTTCATGAAGGCCGTCAGTACCACTGGTACCCTTAATTGTGTGATAAGTAATTTCTGATTTAGAAGCTTCGGTTGCAAGATAGGTAATACCCGAAGCATCAATATCAGTCACAACGCTGTTTTTAACCTTTTTAAACAAATCAACAGGCAACGACCAGTCCTTAAGCATTTTCGATTTGGCTTTGTTTAAAAAGCTTTTAATAAATACCATTTGCCGTTCTACACGGTCTTGGTTTTCATCCTTACGGTATCTAATAAAGGTTTCTGCATCTTTACTTTTCAAAACCACCTTGTTACCTTTTTTCCAATTAGCATTTACTTCGGTCATATCTTCAGGCACAGTAACCTGAACACCGCCCACAGTATCAACTATTTTCACTATCGAATCGGTAAAAAGCACACCGTACGAATTTATCGGTATATCATAAAGCAGTCTTGAAACCGCCTTACTTGTAAGCTCTGCCGAATGATTATCATCCTTGCCATAAACATACGCCAAACAAATTTGAACGTTATCGGTAGCAAAGTATTCATCATTCATATCGTAAACATCAATATCCGCCATAGTATTTCGTGATATTGCTATTATGTTTATCTTTTTATTTTCGGTGTCAAATGATATTAAATAAAGCGCGTCAGCCTGACGGTCTTTCTTTTCTTCAATATTCGTTTTATCGGCACCAATAAACAAAATATTAATTAAATCCTTATTATAAACATAGCCCTGACCTTTATAGAAAACCTCGGCACTGTCGCCGTAAGCATCTTCATCAGTAAGTTCAGTATCGGTGAAGCTTAATTCTTCACGAAGCCTAATTTCACCCAACTTTAAAAAGCCGTAAAAAGAACCTATAAAGACCAAAATAACCGCTAAAATAATACAAACAACTTTAATTATTCTCTTGCGGGTTTTGACTGTCATAAATTAAAACTCCCGAAACGATAAAGCGTTTTGATTTATCATTCATACAGGTTGAAAGGGTGATAATTCTGTCATCTGCAGTAACCTCAATATCCTTTTTAACCTGTGAATTCATATCCCTAACCGCAAAAATTTCTTCCAAATACAAGGCGCGGTTTTGTTCTAACTTAAAATTACGGCTTGCAAGAATGTGCTTGTTATCCCAAGTACACGCAGCAAAAATTTCATACTTTAAAATTCGGTTTTCGGTATAAATGTATATATACCTGTTTTTTTCAAAGAAGGAAGCATCACGGAACTTTTTGAGCGAACCGAACATGGTACCGTTTTTCATATTGTGACCATATACTAAAGTATTAAAGTCCGAAAAATCCTTCTTGTTGTAATCTTCGGTAAAAATACTGCCATAAACCGACCATTCGCGGTTAACAGTACGCTTTAAATAATAAGCGTTATTGGTTTTACTTTGCAAAATCGGGTAATCAACCACATCTAAACCGGGGATTCTAATCCAGGCATAAATTTCGGGATTAGCCTTTTTAAGCTTTGCAAAATCAACAGGCACTTCAACATCGGTTGACTGTGCGCCTTGTGAGGTTGAAGAAGATGCAGGATTAGACATTTCTTGGGCAAACTTTTCCATTTGCATTACTTGATAGTAATGCACTGCAAAATAAGCCGCACAAACTACAAGCACCAAAACTGCTATTGCAATAAGTATTCTTAAAGCTATACGCTTTGCCTTTTTTATGATAACGCACCACCCACGAAAACTTAAACTTAATCAAGTTAAATTATACTACAACATTTTTTGTTTGTCAACTTGTATTATTATCTAAATTTGTGTATAATGTTAGTAAAATTGTTAAAGGAAGTACTTATGGAACAAGAACTTTGGAAATATTTAAAAACCGCGCAAAAGCCAATTGTGCTTTACGGTATGGGCAACGGCGCTGACAAGATAATCGCCGTACTTGAAAAAAATGGAATTCAAATAAACGGCATTTTTGCAAGTGACGGCTTTGTAAGGGATAAATACTTTCACGGCTTTAAAATATCGTCCTACGACGAGCTTAAATCAAAATTCGGCGATATGATAGTATTGCTCTGCTTTGGCAGCAGCCGTCCCGAAGTAATGGAAAATATACTCAGAATTGCTAATGAACAGGAATTGTACGCCCCCGAAGTACCCGTTATTGCAGGCGGACTTTTTAACGAAGCATACTATAACGCCAACAAACAAGCCTTTGACTTTGTTTATTCACGCCTGGCTGACGAGCTTTCGAAAAAAACCTTTAAAAACGTTATTAAATATAAATTAAGCGGCAAAATTAACTATCTTTTAGAATGTCAGGTCACCGCCGACGAACCATACAACTCTTTTTTAAAGCTAAAAAATGAAAACTTCATAGATTTGGGCGCATACAACGGAGACACCGTGGCTGAATTTATAAATCACACCCAAAATTACACACATATCACCGCTGTTGAGCCTGATATTAAAACCTTTAAAAAGCTCACCAAAAACACCGAAAATTTACCGAATATCGAACTTATAAATGCCTGCATTTCGGACAAATGCGGTCTATTACCCTTTGCAATGAAGGGCGGCCGAAATTCAAGCCTGAATGATAGCGGCACGCTTTTAAAAAGCATTACTGTCGATTCATTAGAACAAAACGCCACATATATTAAAATGGACGTTGAGGGCGAAGAAGTCGGCGCAATTTTGGGAGCTAAAGAAACTATACTTAAAACTAAGCCTAAAATGCTAATTTCTGCCTACCATCGCACCGACGATTTTATAAAAATACCCCAAACTGTGCTTGGCATTCGCGACGATTATAAAATCTACCTTCGTCATTTTAAAAGCCTGCCCGCTTGGGATACAAATTTCTACTTTATATAGCTTAAATCCTTTTGGATTTGCACCTTTAATTCTTCAATTGAAGAAAACTTTATTTCGGGACGGATAAATTCTTCTACAATAATTTTAACCGATTTACCGTACAAATCACCCGAAAAGCCATCTATATAAGTTTCGCTTATAACATATTCACTCTCAAAAGTGGGTCTTATTCCGATGTTTGTAATGCCGGTGTAAATCCTTCCGTCAAATAAAACCTTTGTTTTATATACCCCGAACTTGATTTTAACCAAATCAGCGGGGTATTTTTGGTTTATGGTAGGAAAACCCATTGTTCTTCCACGCCTATCCCCTTTTATAACCTCGCTTGTGAAGGAGAATGGAGTCAGCATTAGTGAATTAGCGTTTTCAACTTCGCCTTGCTTCAACATATTGCGAATCAAGGTTGAAGAAATCTTAACACCGTCAACCGTTACGGCTTCGCAAATTTTAAGGCTAATGCCCATTTTATCACAAAAATCTTGCAAAAGCGCAATATCGCCTGCACCGTTTTTGCCAAAATGATAATTAAATCCACAAGAAATTACCGACGGTTTATAATTACTATATAAAAATTCCAAAAAGTCAATCGGTTCGATTTCCTTTACCTTTGTAAAATCAAGCGCGACAATTTCGTCAAAGCCCATTTCTTCAAAAGCTTTTTTCTTGTCATCATAGTTCATCAAAAGCTCGGTGTCACATCTAAAAAACATTTTCGGTGGTTTCACAAAGGTGACCACCGTTTTTTTATACCCATCGGGTAAATCTAAAACAAAACGGTGCGCAACATGAATACCGTCAAAAGTGCCTAAAGCCAACGCTGTTTTCATTTTGCCACCGCCTTATTTATAGTTATTAATTATACATTTAATATTAAGTCTTTGATTTTCAATATCAGCAATGCCGATTCCTATAAAAACGTTATCACACTTAACCCTGAAAAGCTCGCCATTGGAAATATTTTCAATATGCAACCTTTCGAAGCCTAATTGCCCACCGTTAGAAAATCTAACAGCCTGCTTTTGTGTCACACGGCACTCCCGAAGATGCTTAACAGCATTTTCTTCACTTTGAATATACGCCGCGATATTATCGTCATTAAGGTCGTCAAGCTTTACGCAATTTTCAATCGAAAAGCCACAAGTATCGGTACGCTCAAGAGCAGAAAGTGTTGCACCGCAGCCTAAATATTCGCCAATATCACGTGCGAGCGACCTTATGTAAGTGCCTTTAGAAACTAAAACGTCAATTTTAAAACAATTCTCAACGTCGAGTGGCGAAATTAAATTAATATTAAAAATTTCAACCTCTCTTGAAGGAATTTCAACGCTTTTCCCCTGACGCGCCAAATCATAAAGACGAACACCGTCTTTTTTTAGTGCGCTATACATCGGCGGAGTTTGGGTGATTTTACCCGTAAACTGCTTTAATGCATCTTCAATTTGCAAAGCCGAAACGTTAACAGGGTTTTCGGTCAAAACCGTGCCTGTAATATCTTCAGTATCGGTAGTAATCCCCAATTTTACCGTTGCGGTATAACGCTTATTGGAATCAAG
>JAZRBQ010000062.1:0-2742 GCA_045635145.1 Acutalibacteraceae bacterium
TGATCCTTCAGCTTTAACCTTTATCGCTGAAAAGGAAAATTTAACCCCCGCTGATATTAACCGTATTTGCAATAAGGAATCGGGCGTTTTAGGTGTTTCGGGCGTTTCTAACGATAACCGTGACGTTGCCGCTGCTGCAGCTGAAGGTAATCACAGAGCACAGCTCGCTATCGATATGCAACGTTATCAAATCCTTAAATTCGTAGGTTCGTACGTTGCTGCTATGAACGGTGTTGACGCTATCGCATTCACAGGTGGTATTGGTGAAAACGACCCCGGTTTGCGTAAGTTTGTTTGTGACAACCTTGGTTATTTGGGTATTAAGGTTAACGAAGAAAACAATGCTCTTCGCGGTGAAGAAATTAAAATTTCTACCGACGATAGCGCTGTTTCGGTTTACGTTATCCCCACCAATGAAGAACTTGCAATCGCACGCGATACTGCAAAAATTGTTTCTGAAAATTAGGTGACAAAAATGACTTTGTTTGAAATTAAAGCTAATATTCAAAACGGTAAGTATGACAATCAATTCGCTATGCTTTACCCCGATGTTGATAAAGCACGCGAACGTTTTTCTACTGCTTGTGATGAGTATGAAAAATTATATGGCGAATGCCAAAACGTTCGTATTTTTTCCGCTCCGGGTAGAACCGAAGTTGGCGGAAACCATACCGACCATCAGCACGGTTGTGTTGTTGCAGGCGGTGTGGATATGGACGTTATCGCCATCGTAGGCGAAAATGACGACAATGTAATCCGTATTAAATCCAAGGGTTATAATATGGATACCGTTAACGTAGGCGACTTTGACGCTAAAGAAAAGGAAATCGGCCGTGCGTGTGCGCTTATTCGCGGTGTTTGCGCTAAATTTGACTCAATGGGTTATGCGATTAAGGGCTTTAACGCTTACACAACCTCTAACGTTTTAAAGGGTTCGGGTCTTTCTTCTTCAGCAGCATTTGAAGTGCTTGTGGCAAATATTCTTAACGGTCTTTTCGCAAATAATGAAGTAGATGCTATCGAAATGGCAAAAATCAGCCAATTTGCTGAACGCGAATATTTCGGTAAGCCCTGCGGTCTTTTAGACCAGATGGCTTCTTCTCTCGGCGGTTTTACCTATGCTGATTTTAACAACCCGAGCGAACCTATTACCGAAAAAATCGACCTTGATATTAAGAAGTACGGCTATACCCTTTGTGTTGTTGACACAGGCGGAAATCACGCTAACTTAACACAAGACTATGCCGATATTACTATCGAATGTCGCCAAATCAGTAACGCTTTAGGTGTTGAATTCCTGCGCGACGCTGACGTTGATAAGTTTTATTCATCTTTGGCTTCACTCCGCAAGGAATTTGGCGAACGTGCTGTTCTTCGCGCATTCCACTTCTTTAACGAACAAGAACGTGTATTAAAGCAACGTGAAGCACTCCTTAAAGGCGATTTTGATGCATTCTTACAACTTGTAAACGAATCAGGTCAATCATCTTACGACTATTTGCAAAACCTTTACTCCACCAGTAACGTTAAGGAGCAAGGCTTGTCACTCGGTATCGCCCTTACTAAAAAGTTCTTAAACGGCGAAGGTGCTTGTCGTGTTCACGGCGGTGGTTTTGCCGGTACAATTCAGTGCTACATACCTACCGAAAAATTAGCCGATTACAAGCAAATGATTGAAGCCGTTTACGGTGAAAATTCTTGTAGTGTGCTTTCTATTCGTCCCGTTGGCGGATATGAAATTAAGTTATAATTAATATGTATATATAAAGAGCCGTGATTATTCACGGCTCTTTTCCATTTGTTCTTATTGTTTGCAGGGGAGGGGTTACCCCCTCCCGAAAGGATTGATATATGTAAACGGACCGTCGTGGACGCCGGTCCCTACAAGGTGTCTATATAGATTTTGCTAAATAATTTTGAATTACGCATTACGAATTACGAATTTTTTGTTTGCAATAATTCGGGTATTTGGGCGACGATTATGGCTATGAACATTACGATACAGCCCAAAATTTCGTTTGCGGAAAGTTTTCCTGATGAAAACAGCACACCGCCTAACACGGCGAACACGCTTTCAAAGCTCATGGTAATTGATGCCACAGCGGGTTGGGCATATTTTTGCCCAACAATTTGCAAGGTGTAAGCCACACCGCTTGACATTATGCCAAGGTATAAAATCGGTAACGCGCCGTCAATTAAGTTATGTAGTGTAACGGTTTTAAGGTCGAATATTAGCGCACCTATAAGTGAAAGCACACCGACCACAAAAAACTGCATAATTGATAACTTTACACCGCCTGTGATACCCACATATTTATCTACTGCTAGAATATGGAAAGTAAAGGCAATGGCACAAGCGAAAAGTACGATATCGCCTGTGTAAAAGCCGCCCATACCGCCCGAAAAACACAAAAGGTAAATACCCACGGCGGCAATAATACCGCCTACACCGACGAGCAATCCTACCTTTTTGCGCAAGAATACCGAAAAAATCGGCACTAAAATGACGTAAAGAGCGGTTAAAAAACCTGCGTGGGCTTCGATTGGTGCGCTTTTTGGGTACATTGCAATACCAAATTGCTGCAGGTTTGCGGCAATGGTCAAACACGCACCGCAAACAAGACCTGAAATATAATATTTTTTTCTTTGTGCTTTATCCTTAGGGAAGAAAGGTACTTTTTTCTTACGGGTAGTAATTTTCCAAAAAATATAAAGGAAAATTGCCGCAATAAAGGAACGGCT
>JAZRBQ010000063.1:0-7989 GCA_045635145.1 Acutalibacteraceae bacterium
ATAGGATAGTTATAGCACAATATTTGTATAGCGCTGTGTCTTATGGTATCTACCGTGCAATCTTCTAAAATTCTTTCGCACAAGCTTATTGCTTCTTCAATAAATTTATGTTCTTTACTATATTCTTGTTGTTCGTTTGTAGAATTATAAGACACTAAAGCGTAAGCTAGATTTAACATCCACTGGTAGTTCCTTGGATATATGTTAAGAACATTGTGTGATAGTTCGATTTTTTCCAAAACCTTCCCTTTGCGTCCAAGTTCGAAATACTCTTTTTCGTATTTTCTTAGTTCCACATCGTTTTCATCGGGCTTTAAATCAAGCAACTCATCCGTACTAACGCCAAAGAAATTTGCTAATTTAGGCAATAGTGTTATATCAGGCAAGGCCAAATCATTTTCCCACTTACTAACCGCTTGATATGAAATATTAAGATAATCCGCCAATTTTTCTTGGGTTATATCCTGTTGTCTTCGTAGTTCTTTTATTTTTTTGCCAATTTTTAATGTCATACTTTTCACTCCTAAAAATTTATCCGAAAGCTTCCGTATGTTTATTATAAAGTATATCTCTATAAATTAGTATAACATAGTAGTTTATCCGAACGCAACCGTGGGTTGAGTTGAAACGGTAAAATTCAACGACCATCCTTTCAGATGGTCGTTTCGTTATTTAATATAAAATTTATCTTCCTGCCAACGCGCAGGATTGTTTTCAATATATCCCCAAATTTCCCTGTAATCGTTTTCGTTGCGGATAATGTGGTCATGGAAGGATGTTTGCCAAATTTGTTTTTTAGGGTTTGACAAATGATATTTACGCGCCGTTATCGATTTAAACGCACAAACCACATCGGACAATGTAGGGCAGGGGCTTGCTCCTGCCGTTTTATTTTCGATTACAATTATCGCGTGAATATGATTTGGCATTATAACATATTTATCGATTTTTATATTGTTATATCGTTTTTCTAAATTCAATAATTCTTCATTAGCTATTTTACCTAATATAGAATATTTTATTTCGGCAGGAGCAAGCCCCTGCCCTACGATATTACAAAATAAATTCTTTCGATTATGGGTGCAAATTGTTATAAAATATGCGCCGCTTTCACTATAATTATAATTTCGCAACCGTGTTGGTTTTCTTATCGGTAATTTTTGCATTAAAATAACAACGCCGCTGCGCCGTAGCTTACAAAGGCTACGATTATTCCCGCCGTTACAACGCCAATGGCAATCGCGGGGAAGGATTTTTTAAGTGGGATATCAAGCATTGCCGCAATCAAAGCACCTGTCCAAGCACCCGTGCCGGGAAGCGGTATTGCCACGAACAACCAAAGTCCCCAAGGGCCGTATTTGTCAATGGTTTCCCTTTTAGAGAACGCCTTTTTCTCCATCTTTTCGGCAATTCTGCCCAAAAAGTTATTTTGCTTGTGCATCCAATCAAAAATTTTTCTTATAAACAATACGATAAACGGCACGGGAACGATATTTCCGATTATTGCCGTTATAATCGCAATACGCCAGTCAAGACCCGCACCTGTGGCAATAGGCAACGCGCCACGCAATTCCACGATGGGCACCATTGAGATTAAAAAGGTCAGCAATATTTGGCCCCAAAGGGTTTTCCACAAAAAATTCATTCTACTTCTCCTTAACGAGTGAAAGCATTTTCAACAAAAACACTTTAATAAATCTAAAGTTAACAATCGCCATCAATACTAAACAAATAGCTTGAACAACGTAATTGTAGGGAAAATTATTTACCATAAATACTGTTTGAAGAATAATGATAGCGGTATTTAAAATAACGCTTTTCCAATGAAGATTAAACGGAATATACTTTGAAGCGTTGATTGCACGGATTACAAACACCAGCAAATAGCTTACAAAGGTAGCAATCGCCGCACCTTGAACTCCTAAAGATGTATTTATTAAACTCAAGGTTAAAACTACCGTTGCAACCGCGCCAACCATTGTGGTAAGGAAGGAGTTCTTACTACGCTTTTCAACCACATAAACCGAACCCATAAAGTTAGCAAAAGCGCTATACACCATAGCGGCGGTGAGCATTGGAATATACATACTTGCGCTGTGATAAGCCTTTGCGGTAAGAATTTTTATAAGCGGAACACTTAAAGCGGTAACGCCACCGGCAACAAGGAACATTACACTTTGGAACGATCCCCAAACCTTTGAGAAAAAGTCGATATGCGCTTTTCGGTCGTTTTCCGACTCAAGCACAGCCGAAAACTGCCAAGCCTGCATAAATACGGTTGATATCAAGGTTAAAAGCGTTGGTATTTTATATGCCGCCGCATAAATACCGTTAGCATCCTCGCCAAAGAAATAGGTTACAAAATAGCGGTTCGAAACACTTGTAACCCACCAAAAGATTGTAGCGGGAATCATCGGAATACTATACCTTAAAAGCTCTTTTAAAATATCCTTATCAACCTTTAATGTTAAGTCGCGCCACAATTTATCGTGCACTACAATAAGCAAGGTTGAAAGCAAATCGGCAATAGCAACCGACAATACGTAACCCGTAATGCCAAAGTTAAATACCGCCAAAAACAAAATATTAAAGACAATTACAAGCGATGTATTAACGATACCCTGAATCGCGAAAAAAGCGGTGCTGCCACGCGCGCGGATATACTTTGAGCAAAGTGAGTGATAGCAGGAAAACATGGTATAAAGAATTATAAGCCAGATATACCCGTTAAACATGTGGGTAAGCCATAAAAGCGGTGCTATCAGCAAAAACGCAAGACCACCGAAGGTTATAGTGTAAAAGCCGCTGGAGAAAACGCTTTTTCTATCAATTTTTGTATCAACAGCAAAACGAAAAACACCGTCCGTTATTCCGACAGAAATAATAGGCAGTAAAAGGTTTGCGGTTTGCTGAATCAAGTCTGCGGTACCAAACTGAGCTTCAGAAAGATAGCCCGTGTAAAAGCGCACCATAAAGAAAACCAACAGCTTTGAGCCGAAGGTGCCAAGACTTATAAGCGCTGTATTTGAAACTAAGGTTTTATATTTATTCATATAATTATACTTCCCATTTTTTTAACATAATTTATGTTACTATATTTAGTTTAAAGTGTCAACTGAAATTTATAAAGCGGTCGCTAGCATAACCCACTATTCCGTTATACCCCACAAGCGCCCAATCTGGAAGGCGGGCATAAACCATTACTTCACTTCCATTTGGAATTTTACCAACAATAAATGCATCGGTCGAAGGCTTAGTTCTAACATTAAGATTGCCGCCGTTGGTTCTCACGTTAGCAACAGTAATCGGCACGGGTGTATTAAACGGAATACCAAAAAATTCGGTCAAGGACACCACAATATTAGCGGCTATAAGCTCTATATTGTCCCTTATCCACTGGGCATCCTCAGGATTATCGTGATATGCGATTTCCATAAGTACCCCAGGCGCCTTTGTACGCACCACTTCGCCAAGCGAATTCGTCGGCACGGCTCTAACATTTTGGGGGAGCGGATAAATTAGTTTTAAATTTTTCACCGCAATATCGGCAAAGCGTTTGCTTTCACTATTTTGCGGGTTATAATAAACCTCGCTACCCCTAACACTTCCGTCACCGCTGCCTGTGGCATTTGAATGAAGTGCCAAATGCAAATCATAAATCCCGCTGTTTGACGCCGCAATAGACGTGGCAGCAGTCATCATTGGGGTATTGCGCACAAACTGTATTCCGCTTGAAACCAAATACGGCTCCATAGCGTCGGCCAAAAGATTCATATAATATTCTTCGTTACCGCCGCCGTTATAGGGGTTGAACTCCTGTGTTGATGGGCTTAAATATATTGTCGGCATAAAAAACCATCCTTTCACTTCAAAAATATGAAGCAAAAGGATGGCTTATGTTATTTTTATATAGCCTTTTTAACAACCGACAAAAACCAGCAATAAAGGGCTTCGCCAAGTTCTTGATAAACAGGGTCGCCATCGTGCGAGCAAAGCATTGCAAAGGTTTGTCCAATACGGCGAACCGTATCACCACCGCGGCGAAAAGCCAAATAATAGAAAGAAAAGGCGCCGGTATCCTGCGAAGTTTCAAGCAAATGTGGTGCTTCCTTTCGCACCGTATCTAAAAAGCTTTTTTGCGCCACACCGCAAAGAAAATCATCGGTTGCAAATTTTTCAAAACCTGCACTTGCCGTAAACGAAAGAAGTAATCTTCTTTGAATAACCATATCAAAATCAGACTCGTCAGTCAGAGGATTTTCATTAGCATCGGCAATAAAAGCGGCCGCAACTACCCTACCCCAATCCTTAGCCTCGTGATACGTATCAGTCTTTTGCGAAGTTGAATTATCAGGGTTTTGTTGTAACCTTTTTATATCGCGTGACGGCTTGTCAGATGCGATTTTAATATCATCATCATAAGAAGTCAAATCAAATCACTCCATACTTTTTAAGGCTTCTGCCAACTGCGCAGGACAAGAGGTGTTTTTAAAGCCGCACTTGATACCCTCAAGCCTTTTTATAACGTCTTCCACCTTCATACCCTCTACCAATGCGGATATGCCCTTGGTATTACCGTTACAGCCGCCTTCAAAGCGAACCTGCTTTACGATACCGTCTTCCACGTCAACCAAAATTTTACGTGCGCATACTCCATTTGTTTTATATGAAAATTGCATAGTGATTATTCCTATCTGTCTTTGAATTTGTTGCTGCGAACAGGATGACGAAGCTTGCGAAGTGCTTTAGCTTCGATTTGTCTTATACGTTCTCTTGTAACGTCAAATTCCATACCAACTTCTTCTAAGGTATGGCATCTGCCGTCCTTTAAGCCGAAGCGCAAACGAATAACCTGCTCTTCACGGGGCGAGAGAGTTTTTAAAACGCTATCAATATCTTCATTTGTAATGGTCTTTAAAGCCGCTTCATCGGGTGCTAATGCATCTTCATCGCGGATAAAGTCCATAAGGCGTGAATCTTCTTCGGGACCTATGGGTGTTTCCATAGAAACAGGCTCCTGAGCGACACGCATAATTTCCCTTACACGTTCAACAGGCAACTGCATCTTTTCGGCAATTTGTTCTTCGCTGGGCTCACAGCCGTTTTCGTGTAATAACTGGCTTTGCACCTTTTTAAGACGGTTAATGGTTTCAACCACGTGCACAGGAATACGGATAGTACGAGCTTGGTCGGCAATAGCACGGGTAATAGCTTGTCTTATCCACCAAGTAGCATAGGTTGAAAACTTAAAGCCTTTTGTATGGTCGAATTTATCAACAGCCTTAATAAGTCCCACGTTCCCTTCCTGAATAAGGTCTAAGAAATACATACCGCGGCCAACGTATTTTTTTGCAATACTTACAACAAGACGAAGGTTAGCTTCGGTAAGTCTTTGCTTTGCATAGCTATTGCCTTCGGCAATCTTTATCGCAAGTTCAATTTCTTCTTCGCTTGACAAAAGCGGAACACGGCCAATTTCACGCAAATACACCTTAACGGGGTCGTCAAGAGAGATGTTTTCAAGAGGTATATCGTCGGTAATTTGGTCAACTTCAACCTCTTTTAAATCTTCTTCAGTGGGTTCCTTATCAAAGTCAATATCCAATGTGGGTGGCTCTAAAAAAAGTTCCTCTAAATCATCGGGTGCATTTTCAATTTCATCAATACTGTTGGGTCTTGATTCTAATTCTTCTAAATCCATAGCAATGTTTTTATCTTGTGTTTTAATATCAGCCATATTTATTCCTTCCCTTTTGCCTTTTTGTTTATTATTTCTTGCAATCGCGATGCCCAATCTTCAAGATTTTCGTCTTTATTTTGGTCGCTGTTTAGTATTGCATTCTCTTCTAATATTACCTTTATACAGTCTTTTAATACCGTTTTCGCGTTATTTCCCGCTTTATTGCCGTTTTGAAGCGATACTAAATATCCAACTTCGCCCGCCGAAAAGCTTTGAGCAAAAATTGAAATATCAATACTGCTTCTATTTTCGTCGGCTTGCAATAAGGTCTTATAAACACGCGAATTTAAATCAGTTATCATTTTTTGGGGCGAAAGCTCTTCCCTTGCGGTTTTAATAAAATCGGGATGCTGTAAAAGCACCGCAATAAGAGTTTCTTCAGCCGCCACACCCTTTACGGATTTTCTACGCTCGGGGTTTATATCGTCTTTTGTATATTTAGGTCGAATAACGTCGCTTATTTCTTTACGTTCCTTTTGGCGCTTGTTTTGTTTGCGGTATTCTTCAACCTTAGCGGTTAAAGCGGTGCGTGAAACACCGTATTTTTCGCAAAGTCTTCCTATGTATATATCCCGC
The DNA here is from genome assembly GCA_045635145.1 of Acutalibacteraceae bacterium. Lineage (GTDB taxonomy): Bacteria > Bacillota > Clostridia > Oscillospirales > Acutalibacteraceae > UBA737. Next base: position 6,317 of record JAZRBQ010000063.1, read on the forward strand.
GCCATAATATCTTCGGTGGTAGATAGTATCTGCGCCGCCGCCGATAAATATTTAAGCCTTCCGTCATCGGTTTCAAGCGCTAAACCATCAGCCGCCATAAGCAACTTATATTCAATATCACTTACCGCTCCCGAAAGGAGTGCGCGGAACCTGTCAGGCCCGTTATTTTTAATAAATTCGTCGGGGTCCTTACCGTCGGGTATTACTACCACCCTTACGTTAAGCCCTGTATTTTCGAGCAGCTGCGATGCACGGCGAATAGCCTTTTGACCTGCCGCATCGGCATCAAGCATAAGCACAATTTCTTTAGTATAACGGGCAATCAAGTTAACCTGTTCGGGCGTAAACGCCGTACCCAAAGGTGCTACCGCATTGTTAAACCCTGCTTGGTGTAAGGATATAACGTCCATATTACCTTCAACCAAAATTATTTGCTCGCTACAATTATTTTTGGCGTAGTTTATACCAAAAAGATTTTCGCTCTTTTTATAAACAGGTGTGTCGGACGTATTAACATACTTACCGCCCATTTTATCTTCGCCCGGCATTGCACGTCCGCTAAAGCCGACCACGTTACCGCGAATATTTATAATCGGGAACATAACCCGCTTTCTAAAGCGGTCGTAATAACTGCCACGCTGACTCTTGCCAATAACGTTAGCCGTCAGCATTTCGCTTATTGTGTAGCCTTTTTCCTTTAAATGATTAATAAGGCTGTCCCAACTGTCAGGCGCGGCGCCTAAACCAAATTGTTTTATGGTTTTAAGACTCAAACCACGTCCCACCAAATATTGCAAAGCCCACTTGCCGTCTTCACTCATTAAATGGTTGTGGAAAAACTTTGCAGTTTCACGGTTAATGTCATAAACCCTGTTTTTAAGGCGTTGCATACTGTCATCATAACCATCTTGTGGTAGAGTAACACCGCTTTTTTCGGCCAACAGTTTAACCGATTCAATATAATCTAAATTTTCAATAAGGCCCGTAAAGGTTATAACGTCGCCACCGACACCACAACCAAAGCAATAAAACGAGCCATTTTCGGGGTAAACCGTGAAAGATGGGGTTTTTTCACTGTGGAATGGGCAAAGACCGACAAGATTTTTACCCCTGCGTTTTAAATTGACGTATTGTGAAATTGTATTTTCAATATCATTACGATATTTTATATCTTCAATAACCTCGTGCGGTATAGCCATTACCCCACCCCCTTTTTAAAATTTTATATTTTATAACGCCCAGGATTTTGGAATAAAGGTATTGGTATAAACACTTATTGCATATTGGTCCGACATACCGGCAATATAATCGGCAATAGCACGGGTTTTGCCGTCAATTTCCATAATCCTTAAATATTCTTCACCCATTTTTTCGGGATTCTTTGAAAAATGGGTAAACAAAGCTTCTATAAGACCCAAAACCTTAGTTTCTTCGGCTTTGGCAATTGGATTTTTATAAACTTCACTATACATAAATTCGTGAAGCATATTAGAATACTTTTCAATTTCGGGATTCATTACAATATCCGTATCACTACTGCCAACGATAGCGTTTACCAATGTAGTTATACGGTGGGTTTTGGTGTCGCCCAAAGTTTCAATAATCTCTTTAGGTATTTTATCAGCATCCAAAACACCTGCGCGCACAGCATCGTCGATATCGTGGTTCATATA
>JAZRBQ010000064.1:0-3309 GCA_045635145.1 Acutalibacteraceae bacterium
CGGCTTCTTGCATAACACGTTTTTGTAAGGTTTCGGGAGTGTCGTCCTCATTGATATAAACCGCTTTTTGCATTATGATTTTGCCACCATCGGGAATTTCATTTACAAAATGAACGGTAGCGCCCGTCACCTTAACTCCGTATTCGAGTGCGGCTTCGTGGACGTGAAGACCGTAAAAACCTTTGCCACAGAAAGATGGGATAAGTGATGGATGAACATTAATAATGCGGTTAGCAAAGTGTGAAGTGAAGTTTTCACTTAAAATACACATAAAACCTGCTAAAACGATAATATCAATATTATTATCGTCTAATGACTTAATAAGGGTGTCTTCAAATTTGTCGCCTAGTTCTTTTTTATTGCAAACAAGGGTTGCAATGTTGGCCTTTTTAGCGCGTTCCAAAGCAAAGGCGTCGGGATTGTTAGAAATAACAATCCTAATTTCACCTGATTTAATAATGCCTTCGTTTTGCGCGTCAATAAGGGCTTGCAAATTTGTGCCGCCGCCCGAAACTAAAACTGCTATATTAGTTTTCATAATACACCTTAAATAATTGTGATTTTTGTGTCAGATTTAACGATTTTACCGATTACGTAAGCGTCTTCGCCGTTAGCGTTTAAGATTTCTAATGCCTTATCAACTTCGTTAGCGGGAACTACAACGCTCATACCAACACCCATATTATATGTATTGAACATATCTCTTTCGGGAATGTTGCCTGACTTTTGAAGCAAATCAAAAATCGGTAAAATTTTAATGCTTGACTTTTCAATTACAGCGCCAAAGCCGTCGGGAAGACTTCTCGGAATATTTTCGTAGAAGCCACCGCCGGTGATGTGAGAGATTGCACGAACATCTACTTGTTCTAAAAGTGCTAAAATAGATTTAACGTAAATCTTGGTAGGAGTCAAAAGTGTTTCGCCTAAAGATTTGCCACCGAGTTCTTCGTAAGTTTTTGTAAGGTCGCAGTTTTCAACGTCAAATACCTTACGAACAAGTGAAAAACCGTTTGAGTGAACACCGCTTGAAGCGAGAGCAATTACAACGTCGCCTTCTTGCATTTTAGTGTTGTCAAGGATTTTCTTTTTATCAACGATACCTACAGCAAAGCCTGCAAGGTCGTAATCATCTTCGGGCATCATACCGGGGTGTTCAGCAGTTTCGCCACCGATTAAAGCAGCACCTGACTGAACACAGCCTTCAGCAACACCTGAAACGATTTCGGCAATCTTTTCGGGAATGTTTTTGCCGCAAGCAATGTAATCAAGGAAGAATAAGGGTTTAGCACCCCAACAAATAATATCATTAACGCACATAGCAACAGCGTCAACACCGATGGTGTCGTGCTTGTCCATTAAAATAGCAAGTTTAACCTTGGTGCCGCAACCGTCGGTACCGCTAACAAGCACAGGTTCTTCATAACCCATAGGCAAACCAAAACAGCCACCAAAACCGCCAACGTCGTCAAGACAACCTTCGTTTCTGGTTCTGCCAATATGTTTTTTCATAAGTTCTACTGCTTTATAGCCTGCGGTAATATCAACGCCTGCATCAGCATAAGATTTTGATTGTGAATTATCCATTTTATTATTCCTTTCCGTCCCAGCAGTAAGTGCAAAGTCGTTCTTTCGGAAGACCAATTGCCTTTACGATGCCTTCAAGTGATTGAAATTCGAGCGACGCAAACTTGAATTTGTTTGCGATTGCTTTGCGCAAGTTTTTACCGCGTTCGGTAGAAGAATCGCTATATTCAGCGATGTATTTAAAGCCTTCTTCGCCTTCAAGCTCTAAAATAACGCGACGTGCAATTAAGTCAAGGTCGCTTTGATTCCGTGAAAAACTTAAATATTTGCAGGAGTACATAATTGGGGGACAAGCCGAACGCATATGTACTTCTTTTGCACCATTGTTATAAAGGAAATCTACCGTTTCTTTAAGTTGTGTTCCGCGAACTATAGAGTCATCAACAAACAGTAGTTTTTTATCTGTAATAAGGTCGTGTATGGGGATTTGTTTCATTTTGGCGATGCGATTACGGTCTTGTTGCTTTTTGGGGGTAAAGCTTCTTGCCCAGGTAGGTGTGTATTTGATAAACGCACGTGCAAATTGCTTACCGCTTTTGTTGGCGTAACCAATAGCGTGGGGTGTGCCCGAATCGGGAACGCCACCAACATAATCAATATCGTTCGCAAGATTATGGTACATATCGTGTTGTGCCATAATTTCACCATTGCGATAACGCATCATTTCAACGTTAACGCCTTCGTAGGTAGAAGTTGGGTAACCGTAATAACTCCAAAGAAAAGCACAAATTTTCATTTCTTTTTGTGGCTCTGCCAAAACTTTGATTTCATCGGGTGTAATTTCTACAATTTCGCCAGGTCCCAATTCTTTATACTGCGAATAGCCTAACTTTTGAAAAGCGAATGATTCAAAAGCAAGCGCAAATCCATCATCATTTTTGCCAACCAAAATCGGCAAACGACCATTCTTGTCACGTGCCACAATCAGTGAGCCGCTATCGGTTAGAATTAAAATATTTGAAGTGCCGTCAATAACGCTTTGCGCATACTTAATGCCTTCAGCGAAACTATCTTTTTGATTGATTAGTGCAGATACTAATTCAACCGAATTTACATTGCCGCCTGTCATTGCATCGAAGTGGTTTCCGTTGATGGAAAGGCATTCTTCAACTAGTTTATCGGCGTTATTAATAATACCAATAAATGAAATTGCATAAGCACCAAGCTTTGAACGAATAAGCAAAGGTTGTGGTTCAAAGTCGCTTATACAACCAATTGCGCTATTGCCGTTCATTTCGTCAAAAATGTTTTCAAATTTTGTTCTAAAATGCGCTTTTGTGATATTGTGAATATCACGCTGCAAGCCAATTTTGCTATCGTAACTTGCAATACCGCCACGGCGTGTGCCTAAATGTGAATGATAGTCAGTACCAAAGAAAACGTCTTCAATAGCATCTCTTTTGCTGACTACGCCAAAAAAACCGCCCATAAATACTCCTTAAATTATGCAAAGAAAAGTTCGGATAAGGTCATGGGGTCAATGTATTGACCGTCTTTATATACACGCATATTGCCCGAAGCAATTTCGTCAATAAGCATTACGTCGCCGTTAGCATCGTAACCAAATTCAAATTTAATATCGTAAAGGTCAAGACCCTTTTCCTTAAGGTCGTCAGCAACGATTTTTGTAATATCCTGAGTCATTTTCTTAACATCGTCATACTGCTTTGCGGTCATAACGCCCAAATCAACAAGACCGTCCTTAGTTACAAGAGGATCGCCCTT